>CAZCIE010000024.1:0-7169 GCA_964498955.1 uncultured Saccharimonas sp. (SeqCode)
GTTAGGCACGCCGCCAGCATTCATCCTGAGCCAGGATCAAACTCTCCATAAAAAAATATATCGATAAATCGATACTTTTATATAACTCAATATAAACTGACGATAATTTGCACAACTAAATTGTCAAAGTCCGTTTTATCTGTTTCAACTCCCTGTTGAGCCGCCCAAAAGTATATCCGCGCGGCCAGACTGCTATACATCATACTGCACATATTACATAAGAGTCAAGAGTAATCTTTAGTTAAATGTTGCTAAAAACACAACCACACCTACTACTATGCCCAAAGTTGCTCCAACCAGCACTTCAAGCGGAGTATGCCCCATCGCAACTCTAGGTAATTTAACGCCACTTTTCTGTTCTTTTATCAGTTTTTGAATGGCAACGCCCTGTTCACCGGACGATCTGCGAACCATTAATGCATCATACATTACAATTATTGAGAAAAGCACAGATAGTGCGAAGATTTCTGACCCAAAACCATTATTCAAGCCAATAATTGTTGCCAAAGATACGGTTGTCGCACTATGTGAACTTGGCATACCACCCGACAGAAACATATATGAGTATACTGTGCGCTTTTCTTTTTTAATTTTGCCAATTACATATTTTGCTGAATGGGCTGTTAGCCATGCTAGACAAAAGGCCAAAATATACTTAGACCATGTGGCAATAATGAATTTTGATACGATATTCATAATATTACTCTTCAGTCTCACCTTCTTCTTGCTCTGGCATTAATCCAAGCGATGCTACCTTATCGCCTTCATTCATTTTCATAATACGAACTCCTTGAGTTGTTCTTCCTAGTGTTGGAATATCTTTTAACGCAACTCTTATTGCCTGCCCGCCAGTTGATATCACCAGTACCTCGGTGGTATCAGGATCTAGTGTTCGTACTGTAACAATCGGACCTGTTTTTGCTGTAACAATCGCTGCTTTGATACCGACGCCGCCTCGTTTATGCATTGGAAAATTTGATACTTTTGTGGCTTTTCCATATCCGTTGACGCTAATAACAAGCAGCTGTCGGCTGTCGTCGTCAACTATGTCCATACCAACTACTTGATCGTTTGGCCTTAGCCTTACACCACGTACTCCCCTGGCCGAACGCCCCATTGGACGTGCATCTTTTTCATTAAATCGAATTGCTTGGCCAGCCGATGTGGATACTATTACATCATTTTCGCCGGTTGTCTTTTGAATCCAGCGTAACTCATCGCCATCATCTAGCTTAATTGCAATTAAACCGTTCGTTCTGATGTTTGCGTATTCTTTAAATGGCGTCTTTTTTATAGTCCCCTTGACCGTCGCCATAAACAAGTATCCATCTTCCTTTGCATCCTTTTCATGGCAAATGATAGAAGTAATCTTTTCTTCAGGTTGCAACTGTAATAAGTTTACAGCAGCAACGCCCTTTGTGGCCAAGCTGGCGGCAGGGACTTCGTAGGCCTTAAGGCGGAATATGCGCCCACGGTTCGTAAAGAACAATAAATAATCATGCGTGCTAGTTGGAATAAGTTGGGTAATCACATCTTCAGCTTTGGTTGCCATGCCTCGCTTGCCTTTTCCGCCACGATTTTGACGATGATACTCACTTAATAGCGTCCGTTTTATGTAATTTTCAGCCGTTAGTAATATAACACTTTCTTCTTCGGGTATTAATTCTTCATCACTAAATTTGCCAATTTCATTATTAATCATCTTACTGCGACGCTTATCGCTATATTTTTCTTTCATTTCAAGTAATTCTTCTTTAATAATTCTGAGGATTTCTTGCTCGTCAGCCAATATTGCCTCAAATTTAGCAATCATATCCAACAATTCTTTTAATTCATTTTCAATTGCTTCGCGCTCAAGGCCAGTTAGTCTGCGCAGTTGCATTGCCAAAATAGCCTTAGATTGTATTTCCGATAAACCAAATTTCTTAATCAACGCTAATTCAGCTTCTTCTGAAGTCTGGCTAGCACGAATCGTTTTTATTACTTCATCAATATGATCAAGCGCAATTTTGTAGCCTTCTAAAATATGAGCACGCTCTTTAGCTTTTCGTAGTTCATATTCAGTCCTTCGTCTGACGACACTTTGTCTGTGCTTTATAAATTCGCTTAATATTTCGTGTAGACCTAATATTCTTGGTTGGATGCCGTCAATAAGTGCCAGCATATTATAATGAAAACTTGACTGAAGTGAAGTTAATTTATATAGCTGATTAAGAACTTTCTTTGGGTAAGCGTCTTTTCGCAGTTCAATGACAATCCTGACAACACCACGTGCGCTTTCATCACGTAAATCGCTAATCGAAATAATCTTCTTTTCTTTAACAAGTTCAGCAATTCGCTCAATGAGTGTTGCTTTATTTACAGCATATGGTATCTCTGTTACGACTATCTGGCTGCGGCCTTTCTTGGTCTCTTCGATATTTGCAACTGCACGAATTACAACACTTCCTCGACCCGTCTGGTAGGCCTGTTTCATTGGTGCCCCGCCATATACTATTGCTCCAGTTGGGAAATCAGGTCCTTTTACGGATTTTAACAAATCATCGAGCGTAGCTTCGGGATTATCAATTAATTGAATCGTGGCATCAACCAATTCACCCAAATTATGCGGCGGGATACTTGTTGCCATACCGACCGCAATCCCAATTTGCCCATTTAATAATAGATTTGGTAGCTTTGCAGGCAAAACCACTGGTTCTTTTTCGGTGCCATCATAATTATCACGAAAGTCTACAGTTTCTTTGTCTAAGTCAGTCAGTAATTCGTAACCCGCTCTATCAAGCCTAGCCTCTGTATATCGTGAAGCAGCAGCCGGGTCGCCGTCCATCGAACCAAAGTTACCCTGGCCATTTACCAATGTATAGCGCATATTCCAGTCTTGAGCTAAACGAACCATAGAATCATAAATAGCACTGTCACCGTGTGGGTGATATTTACCCATCACGTCACCAACAATACGAGCTGATTTGGTAAACCTACCGCCAGGCTTCATACCCTGTTCGCCCATCGAAAAAAGTATTCGACGATGAACAGGTTTTAGACCATCCCTAACGTCAGGTAAGGCCCTATCAATAATTACGCTCATAGAGTATCGCAAAAAATTATCTTCCATCGTGTCTTCAATCGTTTGCTTTTCTACAACACGTGAATGAATAATCTCAGATATCAGATCAACTGGTTCATTATTTTCTGTTGTAATATTATCTTCATCCATAGCTAGACATCCAACTCCTCTAGATTTAATGATTTCGCTCGGCCTTGAATAAAGCTTTTCCTAAGATCAACCTGATCGCCCATCAGCTTTGTAAATATTGCATCAGATCTCTCGGCATCTTCAATGTTTACTTGAATCAAAACACGATTTTCAGGTTTCATTGTTGTATCCCAAAGTTGTTCAGCGTCCATTTCACCAAGACCCTTATATCGCTGAAGTAATGTGACACCAGCTTGTTTTCCTCTATCTTCAGAAATTTCAACTTTCACGCCCTTGTCTTTACGTTCAGCAATTAACTTATCAATAATCTGATCTCGTTCGTCATCGCTATAAGCATAATACTTCTTTGTGCCAGTTTTAATTAGGAAAAGTGGTGGTTTTGCTAGATATATGTGCCCGCCATCAATAACTTCACGCATATATCGGAAAAAGAATGTTAATAGCAATGTCGCAATGTGACTTCCATCTACGTCGGCATCTGTCATAATAATTATTCTGTGATAACGAAGTCCAGAAATGTCAAATTGATCGCCAATACCTACGCCCATCGCCTTTATTAAGCTGACAATTTCATTATTCCCAAGCATCCTATCTAACCTTGCGCGTTCAACGTTTAAAACCTTACCACGAAGTGGCAAAATAGCCTGAGTTTTGCTGTCACGACCCGATTTAGCAGACCCACCTGCTGAATCACCCTCTACGATATACAATTCCGAAGCTGTTGGGTCTTTACTGGAACAATCGGCCAACTTACCTGGTAACCCAAGTCCATCCAAAACACCCTTTCTGATAACATTATCGCGCGCTGCCCTAGCTGCCTTTCGAGCTCTTGCAGCTAGCAAAGCCTTACCAACAATTACTTTTGCGACATTAGGATTTTCTTCTAAATAGTATGAAAAGTACTCAGTCATTACTTGATCGACATAGCGACGGACCTCGGGATTACCCAATTTGTTCTTTGTCTGGCCCTCAAACTGAGGGTCTGGTAATTTAACCAAAATCACGGCTGTTAAGCCCTCTCGGACATCATCGCCTGTCAAATTTTCCTCTTTTTCTTTCAATAGACCACTTTTTCGAGCATAATCATTAATAACACGTGTCAAAGCCGACCTAAAACCGACTAAGTGCGTTCCACCATCGACTGTCAAGACATTATTTGCGAAAGGCCTGATTGTCTCAATGAATGAGTCATTATATTGGACAGCGATTTCGATCATCGAATCTTCAACTAATTTTTCGACGTAAAATATGCTGTCACTAGTCACTTCTTTACCAACATTTAGATATTTTACATAGCTTTGGATACCACCTTCAAAATAGAAGGCCTGTCTTTCATTTGTTCGCTCGTCCTCAACTGAAACATAAACGCCCTTGGTCAGATATGCCTGATGTCGCAGATAGTTTACGACCCATTTATAGTCAAAATCCGTTCCTTCTTTAAATATATTTGGGTCCGGATAAAATGTTATATACGTACCACGATGGCGATCAGTTGAGCCAAGTTTTTGCATAGAACCCTGAGTGACACCTGCCATAAACTCAATATGGTAAAGCTGCCCGTCACGAACGACCTCTGCAATTAACTTACTTGACAATGCATTAACAACACTTGAGCCGACACCATGAAGCCCAGAAGACACTTTGTATCCTCCGCCGCCAAATTTACCACCTGCATGTAACACCGTTAGTGCTGTCTCAAGTGAGCTTATTCCAGTCTTGGGGTGTTTATCGACTGGGATGCCTCGTCCATTATCTTCAATCCTAACACCACCGTCAGCAAGCATAATGACCGCAATTTTTGTTGCATAACCAGCAATTGCTTCATCAATGCAGTTATCAGCGATTTCTTTGATTAGATGATGAATACCTTCGTAGCCGGTGCTACCAATATACATACCTGGTCTCTTACGGACTGGATCAAGGCCTTCAAGAACTTGAATCTGCGATCCATCGTATGAATTATCAACTTTTTGTTTGGTCACAATCAACTCCCCTATCTTATGTACAGACTAATATAGCTATTTACAATATATCTATTATAGCGCACAATTTGTGTTCACTCAAGTATTGCAAAAAATATAATTAATATGCTAAAGTAATACATAAGAGGTATAAAAAATATAAATATGTTCAAAAAAATAGTTTCAAATTTACCATTTAGCCCAGCATTGGTAGACCAGCTTGGGTTTTATATAAAAAGACTTAAGGGCGAAGAAGTAACAAGGCGGATTGGCCTTTTCTTTGTGGCACTTGCACTAATCGCTCAGTCGTTGTCTGTTTTCCAGCCGCCACAATCCGCTAACGCGTCGAATGAGGCAGACATGATACTTGGTGGTGTGAAATCTTTGAACGAAATATTATCAGCTTATGATAATAATACACGAAACTTTAAATTTATTATGAACCGTGTTGGTATCACAAGGGATGAGCTATCAAAAACGAAATATGGCTCTTACACTGTGGGCGAAAGGCTTACCTGGGCATTAACTTCTCATTTTAGCTACGATGAGGGAGAAAGAGAATTTGGAGTATATAATGACTCAAGCCAGCTTATTACTAAAATTTATTCAAGACCACACAAGCTTGGCGCTAAATGCACAGACTGTACAAAGACAGGCTGGATAGGTTCATCCGAAAAACTTGGGTGGTTTGCAATCCGAGATCTTTGCGGTAACTTAATCTCTGACATCATACCGCCCTTACCGAAAAAATGCCCTTATAATGCAGCTATTTTAGCATCGGACACCGAATGCAAACCGTGTGAATATAATATTTTGATTTGGTACAAAAGTGTGTTTTGTAAAGAACCAGTAGTCGCTGAACCATTAAAATGTATATATAATTCTAGTATTTTACTTACCGATAAAGATTGTAAGCCTTGTGAATATAATCTGTTAATCTGGTATAAAAGCCCATCATGCAAAAAACCACCAGTCGCTGAACCATTAAAATGTATATATAATTCTAGTATTTTACTTACCGATAAAGATTGTAAGCCTTGTGAATATAATCTGTTAATCTGGTATAAAAGCCCATCATGCAAAAAACCACCAGTTGTATTAGTTGAAGAAAAATGTTCACTAAACCCTAACCTTCTTGCCAGTGATCCAAAGTGCCTGTCGTGTCCTGGTAATGAAACTGTTTGGATAAATGATATTTCGTGTACGCCAAATATTGTTAAGTCAAAAACCGCAATCAATATCACTCAAAATAACGTAGACGCTTCTTCAGTAATAGCCAACGCTGGCGATAAGATAAGTTATACGATAACTACAGAAAATATCGGGATTAACAACGCTAGTAATGTAGCTATTGATGAAAATCTTTCTGATCTATATGACTACTCCTCTTTATATGATAATGGAGGAGGATTATTTGATAGCGGCAGCCTAACACTTTCGTGGCCTAAAATTACTCTTTCGCCAAAAGAAAAACAAACGAGGACATTTATTATTAAAATTTTGGACGAAATTCCTTCAACTGCACAAGGCTCAAGCAACGAAGTCTCATTTGATTGTATTATTACAAACACTTTTGGGAACTCTATTAATATTAAAGTAAACTGCCCAGCACCAAAGCTATTAGAACAAACCGTAACAGCCCTGCCAGTCACCGGCCCTCGAGATAATATTCTTTTCTCTGGAATAACCTTAGCAATAGTAACTTATTTCTACGCCAGGGCACGTCAACAAAGAAAAGAAATTTTTCTAATTCGTAAAGATATAAATACGGGGACAATATAATATGACAAAATCACCAGAAAACATGCCAGACTCAATAAAATTTGAAACAAAAAATAATCCAATAAATCCAGAACTTTTTGAAAAATTAGCCAAAGAGCGAGAGAAAAACGCAGAAAAGTCAAAAGAAGGAGCTGAGGAAATAAAGGAAAACGCAAGATTTGAGGCTATCGAGGCGGCTACAAATGCAGAAAAAGACATGCAAAAAAGCAACC
>CAZCIE010000025.1:0-3499 GCA_964498955.1 uncultured Saccharimonas sp. (SeqCode)
AGTCGCAAAAACTGGACGTGTCCAAAGACGTCGCTACAGGTTTTTTTAAGTGTTGGTTTGGTGCCAGAAAACCCAAAACTAATAAAATCGCGATATAAATCGACGCATTTTCGCTCAACCTGTGACAATTCAAGCTTTTTAACTCGCAGCATGGCACAGTCAACATTGGCGATTGGTAAAAAGTCGTTGCGTTTAAAATGGTGGACTATAGAAAAGCCAAAAAACGGTTTATTTAGGACAGACATAAGTGTTTCGCCAGTAGTCCCGCAGTACTTGTCGGCAACTTCACGCTGAGTAATCAAGTATGCATCAGTTGGCGGATTCTTGCCGTCAAAGATTTTACGCATAATGTCGGCAGTGATATTAAATGGAATGTTTGAGAATATTTTATAGCTTTCAGTCGGTAGCGAATATTCTAAAAAGTCCCCTTTAATAATCTGCACGTTGTCAGTATTTTCGAATTTAATCGACAAGTCGTCAGCTAACTTTGGGTCAATTTCTATAGCGATGACGTTTTTACAACGCTTGGCTAAGACATCAGTAATAATCCCTTTGCCTGGGCCAATTTCGATAACGGCGTCGTTTTTGTTAAGAGACGACTTGTCGACTAATTGTTGGACTAACGTTTGATCATGTAAAAAGTTTTGAGAATATTTAATATTCATATTCTCACCCATCGTATCAAATTAGAGATTTGTTCCGGTGCCAAGTGATCCGCCAACCAAAGCCGTTGTAACAAAATCAATTAAGGCGTAGGCGATAATTGCTACGACAACGCCAACAATTGCGTACAAAATAGTATTTTTAGCTGTAGTTACTTTTGCAGCATCGCCACCGGAAAGAACGTATTTGAAACCTCCAAAGACTAACATCAAAACACAAAGTGCGCCGATTAAATACATTGCGGTGTTGCTAACTTTTGTAAATATGCCAGCAGAACCGAATAATTCAAGGGGTTGGTCGTTGGCGCGAACCGCCAAAGCGCCGGCTGCCATTTGACTCATACCATATACGGTTGATGGAAAGACTGCGCAAATTAAAGCAGAGCCGATAGCGGCTATTAGTGATTTAATGCTAATTTTCGATATATTTTTCATATACTCCTCTCACAATGTATGGTTATTACGCCATACATTCTTATTATAGCAAATTTTTATCAAAAAGTCTAGCCCATACTCTTTGAATATGATACAATTGTCCCCGAAATGGTATAAGGTAGGTAGTAGGTAGTAGAAAACCGGCTACGCCAGATTGCAACTACTGTTATTATTTCAAGTTATGGTTTTGGTGATTTGGTAGCTAGCAATTTTGTAATTCTACTACCTACCATCTACCAACTACTATCTACTAATTAAGGAGGGGTACCCAAGTGGCTCAAGGGGATGGTTTGCTAAATCATTAGTCTGGGGAAACCTGGAGCAAGAGTTCGAATCTCTTCTCCTCCGCCAAAGTAAAATAACGACCCGAAAGGGCCGTTATTTTACTTTGGACACAGGCAGAAGAGATTCGAACTCTTGCTTTTTGTAACATAGCGCGATATCTCTCCTTCTCCCCGACCCTTCTGCGTATCGCTATTTCTACTTCTTGCTATCTACTACCTACTATCTACCATTTACTACCTACTATCTACCATTTTTTCCATAACACTTCTGCTTGAATATTGATGCCCGTTTCGGCATAATCATTGCATACTCTGCAAAATATTTTGTAAAGGGGATGTTCGTTTTGGTGAAAGTGACAATAATCGTGGCGGCCGCCGAAAATGGCGTCATTGGTGATGGACGTTTGCCGTGGCACCTGGGGTCTGACTTGCGTTTTTTCAAGCAGTTAACCTTGGGGCATCCGGTTATTATGGGTCGAAAGACCTATGAGGCTATCGGCAAACCGCTGCCGGGTCGGACAAACATTATCCTTACCAGGCAATTAGGCTACATCGTACCGCCGGGCTGCATAATCTCGGACAGTATCTACGATGCAATAATGATTGCCGGCAAATTTGATGATGAGTGTTTTGTTATCGGAGGCGAAGAAGTCTATCGACAGTCGATCGGTATGGCTAGCACATTGTATCTGACAAATGTGCATTGTTCACCTGTTGGCAAGGCTACTTTTTTGTTTAACAAGTCATTATGGCAAGACGTAGCCCACGAAGATCACGAAGCTGACGAAAATAATGATTACAGCTTCACCAGAATCACCTATCAGCGAATAGGAAAATGAGGCCTTTTGGATTGTACTTTACATTTCAAAAGGTCTTTTTCTTTGTATTATTATGCTCATATCATAATAAATTCATAAAACCTGGCCAAACGTTTACTTACTGACAAAATACGCCCACATTCTAAGCTAAAGTCAAAAAAGATCAAAAACGGCAGCTATTTTATTATCAGATGTGTTGACATATCTGTCATTTAATGCTATCGTCATATACCATACACACAATTCATATTTGGAGGTGAGAAATATGTGCTGTATGACGTGCAGAAATGCACCACCTGAGCAAGTTTGCAAGGTATGTAGAAGTTTGAATGGGTGCCCGATGGAATGCCGGGCAGCTTTCATCTATGATGAAAGGACCTCAAGCGGCTACAAGGTGCATCGTCTGATTGCCCAGTACGATGTCGGGTATTACAAAAAAACAAATAAGCGGGGGTTTCCGCTTATAATACCCGAATCACTGCAAAAGCTGGTTGATCTCCGGATTCGCCAGCGGCAAGAGTTGTTAGCGAAGCGCTGACTATCCAGCAACTTGGCCTTTCGAATACCTCAACGGTATATCGGAAGGCCATTTTTCATATTAATCATCAATCTTTGACACCAAGATAAATAAATGCTATCTTTAATAAGCCTCAAAAATTTTGAAAGGAAGTGAACGATTTGTCGTTCAATTACCACGAATGGTCCCCCAGCCAGTTTGTCTGCGACACTTGTCGAAAGGCAAATAATAAATGCATAGCTTTATGCAGGCAAGCCTTTGTTTACGATAGTCAACTAGACACAATGGATAGGTTGCGCTGTCTAATTGACGAGTTTAACGTAAAAGGCCTAAGGCGTAATCAAAAAAGGGCGGATTTTATTTTGTCGTTGCCGCCAGATATTAGTGAACTTGTGGGGAAATTAGAGGCTTAAGTTTCCCCGGCCCTCTTTATGGGGGCCTTTTTTATGTAAATTATTTATAATTATTATGCTCATGTTATAATAAATCCATGAAGCCTGACGAACCGTTTAATTACTGGCAAAATACGCCTGCGACTGCAGTGCCGCCTGTTGCAGCCCCCCCAGTTGCAGCGCCCTCAGCTGCGGCTTCCCCGGTTCAGCGGCCAGCCGCCCCTTTACAACCAACCGTTCCTGTGGCTGCGGTTTCTGCAGTTGCGCCATCTGCTCCGATTATCCAACCTATTGCACCATCACTACCCGACCCGGCACCGACCAGTGTGGCCCAAGATATACAGCCGACAACTTTGTATGCGCCAACCGAAGTTAATGAACCCGAGCTGCC
>CAZCIE010000025.1:3509-3976 GCA_964498955.1 uncultured Saccharimonas sp. (SeqCode)
GAAATGAAGCAAATATTGACGCTATGGACGTCGATCCTGGTGATGGCACAAATGATGAACAGTATGACGGTGACCCAGTGCATTGGGCGGCAACTGAATTTGTGGCTCAAGAAAAAAACAGCATCTGGTTTTTTGTGTGTATTTTAGTCGTGGCTGGGTTAATTGCCTTAGACATATTTGTTCTAAAATCATATACATTCTCGGCACTAGTCATAGTTATGGCAGCGGCATTGTTGGTACTGAATCGTCGCCCACCGACAGAGGTAGATTATACGCTAAGCCCCGAGCAAGGTATCTACGTTGGCCAAGTTTTGCATGAATTTGAAGAGTTTAAATCGTTATGACAAAGTCCAAGAGTCATATTTTTGCTTAATTTTTCTTCAAGAATATTTAATTTATTTAAGACTAAATCAATGCCTTCATGAAAATTAAAGTTTTTAGATTTTAAAATATTAAAATTTTTTCTT
>CAZCIE010000025.1:3986-6942 GCA_964498955.1 uncultured Saccharimonas sp. (SeqCode)
TAGTCGGGCTTATCGCTTTTGATGTATTTATTCTTAAATCATATACATTTTCGGCTTTGGTCATTGTCATGGCAGCGGCATTATTAGTGCTGAGTCGACGACCTCCAACAGAAATTGACTATACCCTTAGCCCTGGCCAAGGTATTTATGTTGGCCAAGTTTTGCACGAGTTTGAAGAGTTTAAATCATTCGGTGTCATTAATGATCACGGCAATAATTTTGTAAAGCTTATACCTGTTAAACGCTTTGGTTTGGGTGTATCAGTCTATTTTCCAGTTGAATTAGGCGAGCAAATTGTTGACATCTTAGGATCAGTGCTACCAATGGAGGATCTAAAACTAGACGTCTTTGATGCAGTTGTGCGTAAGTTGCGACTGTAAAATTTTTACAATTTACTATTTACTACCTACCATCTACAAAAATGTTGTGGTATAATTAACGGCATTCACCGCTTTTGCGTTTGAAAGCACCTTCTAGTTACATGAAAGGTGGGGTCAATTCTAAAATAGTTTTGGCCCTGCGTTTTGGACTCGTAGCTCAGTTGGATAGAGCGTCAGCTTGCGGAGCTGAAGGTCGCAGGTTCGAGCCTTGCCGAGTTCACCAAAGAAAAAAGACTAGTTTTTACGACTAGTCTTTTTTCTTTGGCAACCTCTGCAGGGCTCTACCTGCCGACCTTCAGAGAAGGTCGAAGATGAGATCCGCAAGTCTGCGGGTCGCAAGGAAACATTCCGATGGCAACTGGTTGCCAATCGTGAATTTTCGGGGTCGCGCTGGCGTGACCGAGCCTTGCCGAGTTCACCGTTCCTAGTTTTTCTCTACTTCTCAACATCCAAATAATAATGTTTCTTGTTAAAATACTCTTTCTCGTCTTTGATGCCATTTGGCAGGACTCCATAATCAATAAAACCGAGTTTTTGATAGACTGTATCGGCAACCGTACCTTCGCGGACTGTCAGGACAATCTTTTCGATATCATGTTCTTTGGCAATTTTTTTACATTCGTCAACCAGGCTTCGGCAGATTCCTTTTTGTCGATGGTTCTCGCTAACTACTACAGAAAAAAGTTCGGCTATGTGGCGGCTAGAATACGATTCGTTAGCTAATTTGATATACGTGGTTCCAACCACTTCGCCATTTAACTCAGCCACCAGATAAATCCAGTCTTTGCTACTGGTCATATCTTTGACATCTTTGGCCACGTTTTTTCTAATATTAGCCAGAGTGTCAGTTGGATATACGTACTTTTTTAGGTCAACTTCGTCCCCAATTTTCATTTGTCTAATTATTACTTTGTCCATAGCCAAATTATAGCAGTTGTTCAACCATCCACCCAACTCTTGCCCAAATCACCAAACAGTGGTATTGTATAGTTGATATGCAACAGAGGTGAAGCAATTTGTTGTAATCGAAAATATTGACATAGAAAGAAGATGATTTTTTGGAAAAGCTAACAGATTGCAAGTTCCTGCAAGTTTTTGGCAAAAACAAGCCCGAGGACTGGAATCAGCGGATAATTTTGCCTGTTGTCCACGTCAAACCAGGCGCTGCAATGTCGGATTCGGCGTATCAGGGCGCAATGACGGCATATGAAGCCGGCGCTGATGGTGTACTGTTAATTGATATGAACGGTGACCGTCAGTACCAAAAATTAGCGGCTGCAACGGTGGCGGCACGCGCAAGACTCGCGGCGGAGGGAGTCGATTTTTTAATCGGTGTGAACTTCTTGGACTTGACCTATCATCCCGGCCCGACAATCTTTGCCGCTAAACAATTTAACATTCCTATGATTTGGAGTGATAATCAGGGCATGAAGGATGAGTGGTTGGAGGCGTTCAAGGTTAATTATTGGGACGGCATATATCTGGGGGCGGTTGCTTTCAAGTACCAAGAAGTAGTTTATGGCGTTGAAAGCCTGCGGCAAAGAACATTCGTTCTTTACTGCAGGTATTTTTAGTATCTTTAAATTTAATAGCTGTACGGTGAACCAAAAACGCCCCAAAGGGCGTACTTGGCATGGCGGAGAGATAGGGATTCGAACCCTAGATACCTTGCGGCATACCGCTTTTCGAGAGCGGCCAGATCAACCACTCCTGCATCTCTCCAATAATTAGAAATATTGGCGACTTATTGTCGCTGATGGCAATTATACCATCTACCACCTACCAAATACCAACTACACTTTGTGCTTTGAGATTCCTACTACCTACTACCTACGACCTACTATCTACTGCCCAGAAATTACTTCCCTACGACTTTCTTATAAACTGCCCCGATTTTTCGGTAAATTGGCAATATTTTAATCTCTTTTTTATTTTCGTACATCTGTTCATCAGCCCGGGCCTTGGTGTTTTCTATATCTTTTCCATCAATTTCGGCTCTAAATACAGCGACCCCATAGGCGACACTAACTGGGCAATTTGACATAATTCTATCGACCCTAGTTTTTAGGCCTATCTCGAACTTTTTTTCATTGTTACACGCCAAACAGATTGCTACAAACTCATCTCCTCCTTTTCGCACAATAACGTCGCTTTTACGCATATTTTTTCGAAAATAATTTGCAAGGTCAATTAATAGCTTGTCTCCTGCTTCGTGTCCTGATTTGTCGTTTACTTTTTTCAAATCATTTACATCGAAAAAGACTAACCCTAATCGGCCGTCGTCCCTGATAGGGTCAAAGTTATCATTGACCCATTTATTGTAATAATTTTGGTTAAAACAGCCAGTTAAATCGTCAACAAGCCCTAGAACCTTTGACTTTCGCAGCTTTTCCTCGGTAATTTCTAGACATTTTTTTACTTCAGCCAATTCGGCCTTAAGTTTGTCGATAATTTTCTGTTGTTCTGTCATCATATTCTTATATCTTTAGTTAATATTGTAACTGTTCTGGAGTGATTTGCAATAATTTGGATTATTCATGGATATGCTAAAATAATGGTATTATGAAAAAACTTTT
>CAZCIE010000026.1:0-6821 GCA_964498955.1 uncultured Saccharimonas sp. (SeqCode)
AGGGGCAAACCGGAAGGCAGGACCCGCAATTATAACCAAATCTATGACATGAAAAAGCCCCAAAGCTTTTTCAAACTTTGGGGTATTTTGGTGCCGGAAGACCAAGGTTATCGCTGTAAAGCGAGCCAAGATTTTCCGGCACCGGGTTTATTGTTCAGACACTGGGCTCGCTGGGCTTTTCAAACGCGACCATACTGGCGTCGAACCAGGTGTGGCCGGTTTTAATTTTTTTAAAGCCGGTAGACTCTTGCCCTTCGACAATTAAGTCTTTGTACTGTATGCAGGGCTGGGCATGACTCCTCCCAATTCGAGTGTAGCCCCCCGCCTCGTCGTCAAAGGATACGCCCAGGACTAAAAAGTCCGGAAAGAGTTTGCCATCCACCACACCATTTCCGAAAAGCTGCGGGTTAAGGCAGTGGAACAACAGGGGCTGCAGACTGGGCCAACGTTTTCTTGTCGGAAAAACGTTACTGATAGCAAGCCCTGCAACTCTTGGCGCCCAGTTTGTCTGCAGATCAAGCGTGACCGGACGAAGATACCGTTTTCCGGTAATCTCACTGCCGGAAGCAAAATCCAAGGTGTTAGGGCGTGGGTCTTCTTTTAGGCAAAGATCGAACTTTTTGAGTTCGTCTTTAAACCAAAGTACAAGTTCTGCCCAATTGTAGGCGAAATCTCTGCCGAGCCACATGTCCGCACTCGTCGGGTGTAAATCGCCTTTGTGCGGATAGACCGAAGCTGCGAACTGTTCAATCTCGGGAGCGGTAAACCCCCATTTTCGTTCTTCGCTGCGGGCGGAGATTTTGCGGGCAATTTCGTCAACGGGCGTCAACGGTATAAAACCGGTAGAGATACGTCCCTGAGGCGACTGATACTTTTGGAAAAGCCTTGCGAACTCTTCCCGATCGACTTTTGTCAAATCGGGACATTCCAGCATTAAACCGACAAGATCGCCGGCCTCAATAAAACGCTGGACCTGCGCGACTGTGACCCGCTTCTCTTTGAAGAAATCAATCAGCCGACTTGCCTGAGCTAGGGTCGCTTCTTTCTCGACTTTTTCCGAAGATTTGGTAGGTGTTATATTTTCCATAACTCCCATCCTTTCTTTCGCCCCGTTCCTAGGCTGCAATGCAGATTCAGACGGTCAAACATCTAATCACGTGTGACTGTGTTTGAATTTGGCATTTTATGGTCGTAAGGTGTTAAATACAACCACACAGTGCCAAATTCAAAACTCGTGCCTGAATTTTCAAGGTACTATCAACATTATAGCACAAATAGGCTAATATTGCAATATCTGACGAATTGTTGTTAAATCGTAAGTTTATTTTTCGTCGACAGCTTTGATGCTCAGGCTTAATCGTCCCCTGTCATCGATACCAATTAATCTAACTTTGACTATTTGGCCTTCGTGCAAGACGTCTTCGACTTTGTTGACGCGGTCTTTGGATAGTTCTGATATGTGGACCATTCCATCGATGCCTGGCATGATGTTTACGAATGCGCCGAATTCTTTGATTGTGACGACTTTACCTTCGTAAATTGTGCCGATTTCGGGCTCTTCGGTTAGGCTTTTAATCCAGTTTATAGCTTTTTCAATAGCAACCGTATCAATTGCGGCAACAGTGATTAAACCGTCTTCGGCGATGTCAATCTCGGCACCGGTTTCGGCTGTAATCATCTTGATAACATCTCCGCCTTTACCAATAACTGCACCGATTTTGTCTGGGTTAATCTTTATCTTTTCAATACGTGGAGCATATGGACTAAGCGCCTTGCGTGGCTCGGCGATTGTTTCAAGCATGTGTTTCAAGATGAATGCACGACCTGATTTAGACTGTTCAATTGCTTTTGCCAATATTTCGACTGGCAAACCGTGGACTTTCATGTCCATTTGGAGTGCCGTAATACCATTTGCAGTACCGGTAACTTTAAAGTCCATATCGCCAGCAAAATCTTCGGCGTCGGCAATATCACTTAGAACGTATGGTGTGCCATTATCCATCATTAACCCCATAGCAATACCAGATACTGGCGCCTTAATTGGCACTCCAGCATCCATTAGCGCCAAACAGCTACTACATGTTGCGGCCATTGATGTTGAGCCATTTTGGCTCATAATTTCGGTGACAGAGCGGATTGCATACGGAAAGTCAGCGCGTGATGGTAAAACCGGCATAAGCGCACGTTCAGCCAAGTATCCGTGGCCGATTTCGCGTCGTCCTGGGCTGCCTAGGCGACCAACTTCGCCAACCGTGTAACTAGGAGCATTATAATGATGCATATATCGGCGTTCGCCTTCTTTGACTTCCATAGTATCAACTAATTGACAATAACTAAGCGGTGCCAATGTAACAATGTTCATACCCTGAGTAAGGCCGCGAGTAAATATGCTAGAACCGTGAGTTCGTGGCAAAATGCCAACTTCAGATGATAATGGCCTAATTTCGTCTAATTTACGACCATCTGGACGTGCACCATGCTCAATAATACCTTTTCGGACGTCTTTGTGAACGGCCATCGTAAAGGCTTCGTCGTATTTATCATGGACGGCTTTATATTCGTCATCACCCAATTTTTCAGCCATTTCAGCATGAAAAGCCCAACGAATTGTTGATATCAGCTCATTTCGCTCTGGGTAAGGTTTTCGTAGGCCTTCGCCAAATTTGCCTTCAACCCATTTATCTACCATTTCTTGGATTTCTTTTTCTGGCAAAACTAGTTCGTATTCTTGTTTTATAGGGGAAACTTTTTTGGCTAATTCTTGCTGCACTTTGATAGCTGGTTGGTATTGTTTTAGTGCCCAAGCTAACGCTTCGGTAACTAGTTCTTCGCTGACTTCATTAGCACCGGCCTCAACCATAGTAATGCCACTTTCAGTACCAGCGACAACTAGGTCTAGGTCACTTGCTTCGCGCTCTTCTGGCGTCAAAAATGCCTTAAATTCACCATTTACTCGTCCAACCCTGATTCCTGCAACTGGGCCGTCAAAAGGCGTACCAGTTAGCATTAATGCGGCACTAGAAGCAATCATTGCAATCATATCTGGGCGAAAACTAGGGTCCATTGACAAAACAGATGAAACAACTTGAATTTCAGTTCGATAACCCTTTGGAAACAATGGTCGAATTGGTCGATCGATGATTCGGCCGATTAGTACGGCGTCGTCGCTAGGTTTACCTTCGCGTTTAACGTATCGGCTGCCAGATATTCGGCCAGCTGCGTAAAATTTTTCTTCGTAATCGATACTTAATGGAAAATAATCCAAAACGACCGGTCGACTACCGACCATTGCTGAACCTAATACTACGGTGTCGCCGTATGTAACTAATACACTGCCGGTTGTCCTGAAACCGACGCGATTTACTTCAAGTGTTAGTGGTCGCCCACAAAATTCTGTGGTAACAGAAAAAATCTTTTTACCACTTGGGTTGATAATAGACATATTTGTCCTCCTTTTTTAAAACCACTCGCCTAATATTGTTTAGCGAATAAGTAACGGGTACAGGAATTTGTTCGCTGGACAGCGAAACGAATTTCTACATCCACCACTTGTCCGCCTGGCTTGTGATGGATCTATTATACCACAGTTAGTAGATGGTAGATAGTAGGTCGTAGGTAGTAAAGTCTCAAGCAACACAATAACGAAAAATCGCAGTCAATTCTGCGATTCTACTATCTACTCTCCACCAACTACTGTCTACCGTAGCCTTTGGCTACTTGCGGAGTTTTAATTTTGATATAGTTTTTTTATAACCCTCAAAGTCTGTCGATTCTAAATACTTTAACAGGCTTTTGCGCTTACTGACCATCTGTATTAAACCACGACGAGCCATCTTGTCGCCTTTGTTGGTTTTAAGGTGTTCAGTGACTTCGTTTATTCGGGTAGTCAAAACAGATGCCTGGACAGCTGGGCTACCAACATCGGTCTTATGAACTTGTGTCAAGGCGATTGCCTTTAGTTTGTTATCTGGTGTAATCATTGCAAGGTATTGTATCAAAGTTACTGCCAGGTTTCAACCCCTGTTTTTAATATTTGTCTAATTCTTTATCCATCAATCCCCATATCTGATAGCTTTTTTGCCTGCGAAACATCCCACTTTGCGATTCTAATTCGCCGCAGCTGGGTGCAATATGCCCCCGTTCCCAACATTTTTCCAATATCTTCGGCCAATGTGCGGATATATGTACCACTTGAAACATGTGTTCGTATCTGTATTTCTGGATAATTATAGTCAAGTAGTTCGAGGCTAAAAATTGTCACAATTCTGGCTGGAATTTCAAACTTTTCACCAGCGCGCGCCATCTTGTAGGCTCGTTTCCCATCAATTTTGATGGCACTATAATTTGGCGGAATTTGCGATATCTCCCCTGTTAGCTTTTTGAATACATTTTTTACTTCGTTTTTTGTCGTAATTTTAGTGGACTTTTCAGTAATTTCGCCCTCTGGGTCGCCAGTCGAGCTAGTTTTCCCCAAACAAATGGTCGCTTCGTAAACTTTGTCTAATTTACTATACATTCCAGCATTTTTGCACTCTTTTCCGACAACAATTATCATCAAGCCCGTCGCAAAAGGGTCCAAGGTGCCAGTATGCCCCACTTTGACCTTTTTACCTGCCTTTTCCGTTAAAACACGTTTAACACGCGCCACAACGCCAAAACTGGTCATATTAGCCGGTTTATCAATTAAAATAATTCCATTTTCCACATTCAACAGTATATCACTAGATATGGGTATTTTTGGTGGCAATTCTGCCACCTACCATATACCAACTACTACCTACTAAATTAACCCGGTATCTTAAACTGAGCTGGATCGTCATTTACTGGCTGGTTCGAAATCGCGCTCGGAGTTGTTGCAAGTGATGCCGCGCTGTAATCAAAAGGTGTTGGCTGAGGTGGTAGTGTCGAAAAATCAGGTAATGGTGGGGGCAACGGCAGATCAGCAACGGGTGAAGCAGCTGGCTGTGACTTTAGTTGCGCACTAAATGTTGATTCAGCAGCCATCCTAGCTTCATCAACGTCTCGTGAGTCCGTAGGTGGCAATGTTGACGTAGTCTGTTCAGTTGGAACAGGCGGTAGTGTTGACGGCGCACTGTTAACAGATGCTGGACTGACTGGTTGCGGTAAAATTTCTTTTGAATCTGATGAGCCGGCTTCGTTTTCGGGCGGTGGTGCTGCAAATATATCTATATTATTTCCTTCGGCATTTGGTTGAGCAATGCTATTAATTGATGCAGCGACATTGGGTTCAGAGCCAGCTAGATAGGAATGCGACAAAATTGTTTTATTTTTTTGATCATCTTGCTCGCGACGGTTTTCTTCGGCTGCCTGGTCGGTTGTTGCATTTAATGTCCCGCCTAGCAGTGGTTCTTCAGCCTCTGCCGCCTGAATAACGTTTGATGAATCAGTTAGTGGAGTTATTTTTGTTGATTCTGGTAATGGCGGCAACGTTGACGTTGGAGGCGTTTCTTCCTCGGCATCATGCGAAATGCTTAATGTCCCGGCTTTACTTTCGGGTTCGGCTGAAACAGGTTGCTCGACAGCCTTATCAACCTCGATTGGCATGTCAATTGCGCCATCAGTTTCGGCCATATTTTTGATTGATGGAGTCATCGTCGATGAATTAATGACATGTTCATCGTTTAGTTTAGCAGCGATTAACTGTTGGTCAGCTCCGGCCGCCATTAATTGAGCAGCCATTGTCATAACCTTTGCAGACGTACGAACATTGCTAAATCGATCGGTCGCAAATACAATACCGGTTAATAACGCTGTTGAAATTTGCTTATCAAGTAATGGCTTGTCGGTTTTTAATGAATCACTTAAGCTTACTATCATTTCACTTAAGCTGCTTGCCGTATCATCATGCCAATCAATACTACCTAAATTGCTAGTTTGTTCGCCAGCCGAAATAGTTGCAATTGTTACGTCCTGAATAATTTGACCATGAGCAGATATGGCGCTGTCAAGATAATCTTTATTGGCTACCCCAAGTGCCAGCACAATTTCGACATTAAAGTCACCTTGGCTAAATTGAAGATCCTCGCCAGTAATCGTCGTTCGATATGGTGTAATAAATATCTTTACGACGTCACCTTCAATCTTGTAGCGCAAATGATCGGCTTTTTCTTTGTCGAGTGCAATAATAAAATCACGCAAACTGTCAGCAGTCCCCTCAAAAACTTTGTCAGGTTCGAGAAATGATATCGCTGGAGGAATTGCCCCACTAAATATCGCTGTAGCATGTTTGCCCATGCTGTTCAACATTGCTGTCAAGCCAACTGCAGCCGACAAATCATCAACCGTTGGGTCACGGCCGACAGTCACTAATATATTTGTGCTGCTTTTAATTTTTTCAACGATTTGTACTTTTGTTTTGGTATTCGGGTCATTCATGTGGTGAATTCCTTATTTTTTTATTTTGCATATACTTTGAAAGCATAATAACATAACCGGGTCGCAAATGTCAACTGGCGAAAATAGTAGGTAGTAGGTAGTAGGTAGTAGATCGTAGATAGTAGGAATCTCAATTTAAACACTAATAATTAATTTCCTTTCCCCTCTGTTATTTAGCACTGCGGTTTGAAATTCTACTACCTACTACCTACTACCTACTACCTACCCCTCTCCCCGGCTCTTTACAAAGTCGGCAAATTACCCTATAATCTCACCTTGATTGTATAATAAAATTTAACTTCAAAAAGGAATATCAATGCCAATCATCAAATCCGCTATCAAACGCGCAAAGCAAACTATCAAACGACGTGAACGAAACGTCGGTATTAAACATGATATCAAAGACGCAACCAAAGCTTTTATGG
>CAZCIE010000027.1:0-3488 GCA_964498955.1 uncultured Saccharimonas sp. (SeqCode)
ACGGCTGCAGATTTAGTCTATACAATTTCTGTTGCTGATTTTTCGGCTGCAGACGAGACAGGCTCGCCAAAAATCGTGATGGACGATTCGTTGTTGGATAGTTTGTCCATTAGATCTTGGGTATCAGTATTAAATAAGTTTTCGCTTAAATCAAGACAATCGCAAACAGTCACTGCTCAAATTACTATACCGCAAAATGCTGAACCAGGCGGGCATTATGGTGTCATCAGGTTTACTAGTGGCGCTCCAGAATTATCTGATAATGGTGTTGGTCTTTCGGGAAGTGCAGGAGTACTGATATTAATAAAAGTTGATGGTGATATTGTTGAAAAAGCTAGCTTGGCATCTTTTTACACATCGAGCAGCGATAGCCAAACTGGTTTTTTTGAAAATGGTCCTATTAAATTTGTGTCGCGTATTAAAAATGAAGGAAATATTCATATAAAACCAACTGGTAGTATAGTGCTAAAAAATTTTTTTGGATCTGTTGTTGCAACGTTGGCAGTCAACACTGAAAAATCAAATATTCTACCAAATAGTATCCGAAAATTTGAATCACAATTTAATAAAAAGTGGATGATAGGTAAGTATTCTGCTGATTTGGCGCTAGGTTTTGGTAGTGCCGGACAAGCGATTATCGGTACGACTAGTTTTTGGGTAATCCCGTATAGGCTGATTATTATTTGCTTACTGGCGTCTGCCACATTAATCTATATTTTAGTCAGGCTAATAAAAGTGTATAATAGACACATAATAACAAAAGCGAAAAATGAAAATGCAAAAAAAGAAGAAAATAATAAAGAACAAGACTCGGTCGAACAGAAAAAATCGTAAATCTGTTGCTGTGTCGTCAGTCTGTCCAAAGTATCCTTTGTTTAGGCATTTCAAATTACTTGATTCAAAACACACAGGAAAACTGATCCATTATAGTCAAACTTCCCATCTGTTATTGGTATTGATAGTTTTAGTATTTGGGGCAATAATTTTTTGTTTTGATAGGTTGGCCACCGAAGACACAAATGTACTTGGTAGTCACACGGTTTCTGTGACGGCAATAGTACCAGCACCTAAAACCATATCAGAAACTGTTGCAAGCTCATCAGAATCAGTATCAACAACCTCAACTCAAGCAAATGGACCTGGGCACAGCAATACACCAATAGACGTCGAGGTCACAGAAGAATCAACTAGTCCCGTATCGAATAACGTTCATAGCGAATGGTTTGATATATCAGTCCCTCTATATTCATTGCTGCTTGCGGTCACGTTGGGGTTTTGGATTGGTGATTTGTTTGATAGGTATTTCGGGATTAGTAAATTGAGGAGAAATAGGCGTAATTCGGCGTAGTATAATAAAGTAATGGACATTGAACGAATTGCACAAAAATATAAGATTGATCAATTTGGTATTGATGTTGTAAAAAAATCAAAGACTGTTTTTATTGTGGGTATAGTTGCGGCTGGCAAGGACACTATTATAAAGCGGTTATTAAAGAAACCCGATTACCATCTTATTATTTCGCATACAACTAGGCGGCCTCGTTCAAATGATGGCTTGATGGAAGTTGATGGTGTCGATTATCACTTTGTTTCATTCGATACTATGGCACAACTAATGGCAGATCATAAAATGGTTGAAGTGAATAAATTTGGCGAAAATTATTATGGCACTAGCGTATCAGAGATTGAAGATGCTAATAAAAATAACAAGATTGCAATATCAGACATCGATATACATGGCATCAAGTCATTTAATGATATTGCGCCAAATAATATCATTGCAATTTTCATACTTCCGCCAGATTATGAAACTTGGGTTAGTCGACTTAGGAATAGATATAAAGATGCTGATGATGTGTTTAATAATAGTTGGCAAACACGGCGAAGCATTACGATTAATGAATTAGAACATGCTTTAGGTTCGTCAAAATATCATTTTGTAATAAACGATGACTTAGATCAGGCTGTAATTGAGGTTGATAGAATATCTCATGGGTTATTTGATAAGTCTGGATATGATAGGGCCCGCGAAAAGGCGAGTGAAATCCTGCAGCACATAAAACAAAATCCTTAGCACTCGTTGACAGTGAGTGCTAAATAAAGCTATAATACCACTATGACAGATCGTCAATTACAGATACTTGCATCAATTATCGAACAATATGCCGAAATTGCGTCACCAGTTGGTAGCGTGCTTTTGGCGAAGTTGTTCAACGTATCTAGTGCAACAATTCGTAGTGAGATGGCCACCCTAGAAGAAATGGGTCTGATTATGCAGCCACATACTAGTTCTGGACGTGTCCCGACTGATGCAGGGTATCGTCTGTATGTGAATATATTAAACGAAGATTATGACAACAATAAAACTTTAGCTAGTCTCAATCGTAGTGCGAAAGCGATTGAGTCTAGAGCGGGAAATTATCCAGATCATGCCGATAGAGCTATCCGAAGTGTCGTTGACAGTTTAGTAGAGCTAACTCACAATCTGGGGCTGGCTACAATTGGTGATGAACTGTATATTAATGGAATTGGGAATCTGTTTTCTCAACCAGAATTTTCTGATGCCGAGCAGGTTCGTTCCGTTGCAAAACTACTGGATAATCTTGAGCCGTGGCTACGTGAAGCATCACCAGATGAGCCATTGAATGTCTATATTGGTTCCGAAAATCCAATAGGTCGCAACAGTGGTGCAAGCTTAATAATTAGTCGTTTTCGTTCACCATATAGTGACCGAAGCTATATTGGCGTGTTAGGCCCAACAAGGCAAAGTTATGACAAGGTTATGCGTCTAGTCCGTTTGGCAGGTGAAAAGTTGGAAACAATTCTTTGATAGTAGGTGGTAGGTAGTAGGTAGCAGAGGCATCAATAGAAGGTTAATCATAAAATTTGAAAGAGGGAAGATAATGACAGACAAAATCAAAAAAACAAAGCGAGATATCGAAATAGAACAAGCTTTCGGTGAATTAACAGCAGATTTACAGCGCACAAGGGCTGACTTTGAGAATTATTGTAAACGAGCTGATGGTGAAAAAGCTAGTGCTCGTGAGTCAGGGAAAACAAGCGCAATTTTGAATTTATTACCAGTTATTGATGGCATTGAGAGAGCAATTAGCTACACGCCCGAGAACCTAAAAGAGGATCAGTGGGTAAAAGGGATAACAAGTTTAGTGAAAAATTTGGAAAAATCACTAGAAAACATGAATGTTAAGCGGATAGTTGCATCACCGGGCACATTATTTAACCCTGAACTTCATGATGCCATATCTATGGA
This sequence comes from uncultured Saccharimonas sp. (SeqCode), assembly GCA_964498955.1. Taxonomy (GTDB): domain Bacteria; phylum Patescibacteriota; class Saccharimonadia; order Saccharimonadales; family Saccharimonadaceae; genus UBA1547. Next base: position 3,272 of record CAZCIE010000027.1, read on the forward strand.
AGATAGTGCCGCAGAAAGTTCACAGGATGCCAAAGAAGTGATTTCTGAAGAAATGCAAGCAGGCTATACATTGAATAATATACCTATTCGCCATGCAATGGTTCGCGTCACAAGGAAATAAATCTAAAATCTAAAATCTACTTCATTGTGGTATTATTAAAAGAGTAAAAAGTATAAATAAATTGAGGCTACAAAAAAATGAAAAAAGATTCTTTAG
>CAZCIE010000027.1:3535-6621 GCA_964498955.1 uncultured Saccharimonas sp. (SeqCode)
TAAACCCTGGAAGCGCTAGTCGCAAATATGCGCTATATAATGATGGCAACAAGCTTGCGACAATTCATTTTGAATTTGAAGAAGGCAAAGTAATCAGCAAACTATCCTATAACGGTCAAAAGTTTTTTGATACATATACTGATGCCGATCTGGGCACTGTGTCGCGTTATATTCTGCCACTATTAAAAAAATATCAGGTTATAACTGAAGACGACGCCATGTCGGCAATTGGTGTTCGGGTTGTAGCTCCCAGTAAGCGATTCGCAGCCGACCAATTAGCAGATGATTCGGCTATAATTGCTTTAGAAAATGTTCAGTTGCGGGCGCCGTTACATGTTGGTACGGTTTTGGCCGAAATTCGCCAGCTGAAACAAAACATGCCACAAATCCCAATTGTGATTGTTTCAGATAGTGCATTTCATTCGACCAAACCAGAATGGGCTTGGCATTATGGCATTGATACTGAACTTGCTGAAAAACACGATATTAAACGCTACGGTTTTCATGGTATATCGGTTGGGTCAGTAGTCCGTAATTTACTGCAGGCAAATATGTTGCCATCAAAAACAATTGTCTGTCATTTAGGCAGCGGTAGTAGTATTACAGCTGTTGCTGATGGAAAGTCGGTTGAAACGACGATGGGCTATACTCCGCTTGAAGGCCTAATGATGGAAACCAGAGTAGGCAATATTGATCCATCAGCAGTTGTTGCTATCAAGCGCGAATTGCAACTGCAAGACAATGCCGTCGAAGAATATTTGAATAAAAAATGCGGCTTGCTAGGCGTAAGTGGCAGCACCAACGATGTCCGCCAGTTACTGGCAAAAGAAGAGCAGGGCGACGTCAGAGCAAAGTTAGCATTAAAAATGTTTGTTTACCGTATCCAGCAGGCGATTGGTCAAATGGCCGCCAGTATGGGCGGAGCCGATCAGCTGGTCTTTACTGCTACTATTGGCGAGCGTTCGGCGCCAATTCGTGAACGAATATTGGAAAATCTTGGTTATTTAGGATTTATTAATAACAAAGAAGTCAACGACACGTTATACGAGCCAACTGCACCTGTGAATATTGGAACAGCTGATAGCAAGCCAATTATTGTGATATCGACAGATGAATCTACCGAAATCGCCCGCCGAGCTGCTGAGTTTATAAGATAAAGTAAACAATATATTACTAGCACTCTTGACATACGAGTGCTAACTGGCCTATACTTGACTTAGTAGCAGTCTACAAGGTAGAGTGCTAAATAATATTTATAATAAAATAAATTAATTTGCCTATTAAAACAAAATCTAAAAAGTTTTTGAGGGTTTCCCCGCCTAAACTTTTCAGCAAAAAAGTTTTTGTCGGCAAGGGAGAGCAAAAAAATATGAGTAAAATTATTGGAATTGACCTTGGTACGACTAATAGTGCTATGGCCTATATGGTCGCAGGTAAGTCAGAGGTAATCGCAAACTCTGAAGGTAATCGCACGACTCCAAGTGTTGTGGCTATCAACAAAAAAGGTGAACGTTTGGTTGGGCAAGTTGCTCAACGCCAGCGAGTTACCAACAGCAAAAACACTATTTTTAGTGTCAAACGTTTGATTGGCCGTAAATTTAGCGACAAAGAGGTCCAAAAAGACCTAGACATTATGCCATTTGAAATTGACAAAAAAGGCGATGGCGTAGCTGTAAAAATGGGCGACAAAGATTATTCACCAGAAGAAATTTCAGCAATGATTTTATCAAAACTTAAAGCAGATGCCGAAGCCTTTTTGGGTGAAAAAGTTACCGAAGCTATTATTACTGTTCCGGCGTACTTTGACGACTCCCAGCGTCAAGCAACCAAAGATGCTGGTAAAATTGCAGGACTTGAAGTTAAACGAATTATAAACGAGCCAACTGCGGCTGCACTAGCCTATGGTTTAGACAGTAAAAAAGACGAAAAAATCGTAGTATTCGACCTGGGAGGTGGTACTTTCGACGTTTCGGTCCTCGAACTTGGTGATGGAGTATTTGAAGTTAAATCAACCAACGGTGACACACATTTAGGTGGTGATGACTTTGACAACGTAATCGTAAATCACTTTATCGACGTTTTCAAAAACGACCAAGGTGTTGATTTGAAAAAAGACAAAGCTGCTATGCAACGATTGAAAGATGAGGCAGAGAAATCCAAAAAAGAACTTTCAACCACTAATGAAACAGAAATTAATATTCCATTTATTACTGCTGATGAAGACGGTCCAAAACACTTCGAATATAAACTTACACGAAGTAAATTAGAAGATTTAGTTAAAGATTTGATTGATCGTTTGGCCGGACCTGCTGAAAAAGCATTAAAAGATGCTGGACTAAAAAAGTCTGATATTGACGAAGTTGTTATGGTTGGTGGTATGACTCGAATGCCTGCGGTATTAAAAAAAGTCAAACAAATTTTTGACAAAGAACCACTAAAAAGTGTAAACCCCGACGAAGTTGTGGCACTTGGTGCTGCGATTCAAGGTGGCGTTTTGGCTGGTGATGTCAAAGACGTACTGCTGCTTGACGTTACTCCATTGTCGCTTGGAATCGAAACTATGGGTGGTGTCGCAACTAAATTAATTGAACGCAACACTACTGTTCCGACTTCAAAATCTGAAACATTTAGTACGGCATCTGACAATCAGCCTCAAGTTGAAATTCATGTAACTCAGGGCGAGCGTGAAATGGCCGCTGATAACAAATCACTGGGACGATTCACACTAGATGGCATTGCACCTGCGCCACGTGGTATTCCGCAAATTGAAGTCACATTTAATATTGATGCTAACGGAATTTTGAACGTTACGGCCAAAGATAAGGGCACTGGTAAAGAACAAAGTATCACAATCAGTAACAGCGGTAACCTCAGTAAAGATGATATCGCCAAAGCGCAAGCCGAAGCCGAAGCTCATGCTGACGAAGACAAGAAAAAGCGCGAAACAATTGATGCTCGTAACCAGTTAGAGAGTGCAATTTATCAGGCCGAAAAGATGCCAGACGAGTTTAAGGACAAAATTAGCGACGAAGACAAAGACATAATCAAAAAAGCCGTCGAGGAAGCTAAAAAATCTAAAGACTCTG
>CAZCIE010000028.1:0-6578 GCA_964498955.1 uncultured Saccharimonas sp. (SeqCode)
CATTTTTATGGTTAAAAAGGAACTGGTCTTTGGTTCTTTGCCAAAAGAAAGAACAAAAAACACCTTGACGCTAAGCGTCTTTCTTGCTATAATTCATTAGATTCTTTTATTAAAGTTCTAAGGAGCAATTAAACCCTATGTCACACGTTAAAGCTGGCGGAACCGCCAAAAATATTCATAACAACGCCGGTCAGCGACTAGGTGTTAAGCGCTTTGGTGGCCAAACCGTCAAAACAGGCGAAGTTTTAGTGCGTCAAACCGGATCAACTAAAATATCTGGCCCAGGTACATTTATTAGCAAAGATTACACTATTCATGCCGCAATTGACGGTGTTGTTGGATTCAACAAAGTCAAAAAAGGCCGATTTACCGGCAAAACTACCCTTCGCACTCAAGTAATTGTTAAATAATAATTTTAGATAACAAAAACTGCCGCAACTAGCGGCAGTTTTTAGTTTTAAATACTAATTTATCTCATCCCCAAATGATGTTTAACCTTTTCGACTACATCACCAATAACAACCTGTGATTTGACTAAATAATCACTTACACCCATTGATTGCGCTAATTCTTTGTCTTTGGGCTGGCTAAGTGCTGTCAACATAATGACTCGGGTTTGTGACACTGGGCCAGGGGTGTTTCGTAATGTGTCCAAAACATCAAAGCCACTCATTTTTGGCATCATTGCATCAAGTAGCATCAAATCAGGCTTAAACTCTGCCACCGCAGCAAGTGCTTTTTCGCCGTTATTGACTTCCAGGACGTTAAATCCTTCCATCTCGAGGCGTGACTTATATACTCCTGACAATGCGTCGTCATCTTCTACTAGTAAAATTTTCTTTTTTCCATCCATATAACTATATTACTACAAACTTTACTCAAAACACAAGCACTAATACCCCAAAACATTTATTGCAGAGTTCATTTGAGGATCAAGTCCTGCGTCAACATCCTTTTGAGTAATTTCTGTCAACACACTTGGCATAATGCCTTCTTTGTTGATATTTATTCCATTTGGAGTATACCATTTAGCAACCGTGACCTTTAACAGCCCGCCATCTGATAAATTAAGCGGTAATTGAACGCTGCCTTTTCCAAAAGTTTTTTCACCAACTAATTTTGCTACTTTATAATCTTGCAATGCTCCTGCTAATATCTCACTTGCGCTTGCTGACCCACCATCAACCAAAACTGCCGTTGGGATATTTGCTAATATGGCACTGCCGCCAATGGTCTTAACTTTTTCTTTAACCTGACTACCTGATTTTTCGACAACAACTACTTTATTATCTAACCATAAACCAGCCACATCCTTTGCGGCCTCAACATAGCCACCACCGTTTCCACGAAGGTCTAAAATTACTGCTTTGACAGATTGCTTGATAAAACCCTGCGCTGCAACTCTGGCGAGATCTCCAGTTTCGCTATCAAATCGATACAATGTCAAAATACCGATACCGTCTTTGACAGAACTTTCCACGCTTGGATTATTAACTGTTGCTCGTGTAATCGTATAATCTTTGATATCGTCACCACGTTGTATCTTTAATTTTACTGTCGTTCCAACTTCGCCACGCACCAGTCCGACAGTCTTTTCAACCGTCCAACCATCTGTAGATTCATCATTAACGCTTAATATTATATCGCCAGCTTTTAATCCAGCCTCTTCAGCCGGATTATTTATAAGTGCTCGAACAATTATAATCTTGCCATTCCTTTTACCTATTTCAGCACCAATACCACCACCTATGTTACCTGACAAATCATTACTAAATGCCTCGGCCTCTGCCGCGTTCATATACTCCGTATAGTCATCACCAACAGATTCAACCATACCACGACTTGCGCCTTCAACCAGTTTTTCAGTGTCCAACTTGCCATCATAATTTGAAGCAAGTTTATTATAAACCTCTTGGACAGATGTCAAATCAATACTAACGGAATGCGCTTTCTTACCAAAAACTGGCCCAATTAATGCCGCAATTTGGAATTGGTATGCCCCAGCAATAAAGCCAACAGCAATCGAGAAAGCAATTATAATTAACACTAGCGCTGATGAATAGTGACGTTTTTGACACTTAACTTCAACTACTTCTGCATTAATTTGTGTTGTTTCAACTGGCTTTTTTTCGGCCATTTTCTCCCCTATCTTTTATTTTACTTATGTATAATTATAGCGCATAGCGCTTGAATATGTTACTTAAAATTTATTTTGTCCATTCACCAAAATAGATGTAATAATCAAAAAATGATGATCTTAAATTATACCATTCAGCGTAATCACCGTTCCAATTAATATTAAAATGGCTAATATTTATAGTTCCGTCTGCGTTGACCGATTCGACCCAAGCCACGTGACCGTAATATCCACTATCCATCACGCCGACCGATCCAGGTTTTGGAGTCGTTCCAATTGGTATCCCCAAATTACGCGCATTGTCGTCCCATTGGTTAGCATTACCTATACCACCCCAGTAAGGCATATTCCCATAGGCCTGATTGACCTTGAAAGCAGCATAACTGACGCACTCTCTGGTATACATTCCCCAATAGTCTACTGCGCCGTCCAATGGCAAACTCATCCAATATGCAGGGTACCCACCTTTTGTGCCATCGCCTGGTAAACTGGTAAACCCACTACCGGCACGCCTTATATTAGCGGCGGCCTGTTCAGATCGCAATTTAGCTACTTCAGAGTTTGTTTTTGAAGTTAGCTCCTGATAAATAGATTCTTGGCCTTGAGTCTCATTTATTAGTTGCTGTTGCTCGTTTTGCTTGGCCTCAAGAACCGCTCGGCGATTTTTTTGGTCATTTAAAATACTCTCAGTTTCAAATTTTTGCGTCTCTAATTGTTTTTTCAATTTTTTAATTTCAGCTATCTTTACTGTCAATTCATTCCGAACTGAGTTTCGATATTCCTGTTTATCCATATAGTCACTGATGTTTTTGCTTCCAAAAACAACTTCAACAGGTGTGATATTGTCATCAACATATATGTTTGCAATAGTTACGCCCAAAGCGTCTCTACTGTCAGAAATCTGTTTTTCGGTTTCTACGATCTGAGCTAATAACTGATCATATTTTGCCTGGCTTAAATCAATCTGAGACTGAATTTGGTTCTTTTCGTTTGCGATTACGGCTAATGCTACAGATAATGTATCAGCCTCAGCCGACAATCTTGCGGCTTCGGCTTGATATGCAGCACTTTCCTGTTCTTTAGCAGCTATTTCGGCATCATAATCACGAGCAAAAGCATTGTTGAAATATCCAATTGGAACGCTCACTACAAATAACACCGCAACAAGAAACACAACGAACTTTTTTGTTTTATACGTACCAATTTGTTTAATAATTTTAATCTTCATATCTTTAAATGTTTATGTGTTGCAAATAACGACGAGACAATTCCAATCAATGCACCGATTGCTATCATCGCTGGTAAAATTATCCAAATATAACTGGTTACAAAATGAATTGTTGGTTGAATGACTATCTGATAACTTGCCAAGGTTTTTTCAGATGCATATAATCCCCACAGGCCCAATCCCGATGCGATAAATGCGGCGATAAAACCATAGATAGTTGACTCGACCAAAAACGGCCCACGAATAAATGACTTGTCGGCGCCAATTAACTTCATCATTTGTATTTCTTCTTTGCGATTAAATATGGCCATTCGAATCGTATTAAAAATTATTAATGATGAGATAACTACAAATAATATCCCAGCACCAATCCCAACATTTTGAGCAAAGCTAACTACTCTACCGATTGACTTAATTGTGTTACGACGCTCACCGGCAAAAGACGGCTTATAATCAGAGCTTAGATGTTCCTTGACCATATTATTGCTTGCGACAAACTTTTCCAGTTGAGTTGTATCGTTAATGTCTTTTATAACGACTCGAAGTGTGGCGGGGTTTTTATTGGCAGCCTCTTTAATCGCATTTAACAGGCTATCATCATTTGTCTCGGCTATCATTTGTTTTCTGGCAGCGTCAGCGCTAATATATTTCACCGACACAACCGAAGACAACTTTTTCAGCTCGAATGATAAATCAGCGCCTTGCTGGTCACTTGTTTCGGTCTTTAGATAAATCGACATGTCAACTTTATTACGCAAATCAGTAACCGTGTCAGTCAAAACCGTGCGAGACACAAACGTGACAAAAATTATTAGCAGCGTTAACGTCATAACTATCGTCGCCGCAACTGACAACCAAGAATTTCGGACAAAACTGCTAAAGCCGTACTTAAATACTCGTCCCAAAGTCAGCAGCCTACGATGCCTAAAGCGCTGGCGTAACAAAACATCAGAGCTGGCTTTTTTGCGTTCCCTTTTTTCGGCTTTTTTATCTGGTTTTTTGCCAACGTCTTTCATTGTCGATAGCTCCCCTCTGCCTGATCGCTAGTAACCTTGCCGTCTTCAAGCGTTATGACTCGTCGCTTCAATTTATTAACAATATCTGCGTTATGAGTAGTCAACAGCACCGTCGTGCCGTATTTGTTAATTTTCTCGAGTAATTTAATAATATCCCAACTGTTTTTTGGGTCCAAATTACCTGTCGGCTCATCTGCGATTAATATTTTGGGCTGCCTGACAACTGCCCTAGCAATCGCTACACGTTGTCGCTCACCACCAGATAACTGATTTGGGAATTGGTGCTCTTTGCCAGTTAGCCCAACTAGTTCAATAACTTTTGGAACCGTGCTTTTAATCTCGTGCCTTGTTATACCAGCAATTTCAAGAGCAAAAGCAATATTTTCGAAAACATTTCGCTGCGGCAACAGTTTAAAGTCTTGAAAGACAACACCAATCTTGCGACGTAACATCGGAATCTGACTGTCTTTTAATGTGTCGTAGTCAATACCGCCAACAACTATCTTGCCACCGCTAGGCTTTTCCTCGCGGGTCAATAATTTTAATAGCGTTGATTTTCCCGCTCCAGATGTACCAACTAAAATAACAAATTCACGCGGCTGAATGAATAAACTGACTCGATCGACTGCCGGCTCAGACCCTTTATTGTACGTTTTTGTTACTCTATCAAGTAATATCATCGCTATTAATTATACCATAAGGACGATGGTAGATAGTAGATAGTACATGGTATATGTTAGAATCGCAATCTCAGATTCGGACTTAAGCCGAAACTCTACCACCTACCACCTACTACCTACCAACTACTATTCCGCTGATTCCAAATAAGCATTAATGAATCCATCAATATTGCCATCCAGTACATTAGCGGCGTTGGTTTCTTCATACTTTGTGCGTGTGTCTTTGACCATTGTGTATGGATGCAAAACATAATTACGGATTTGAGAGCCCCAGTTAGCAGACTCCCCAGCGTGAAGCTCATTAATACTGGCGGCATGTTGATCAATCTGAAGTTGAATTAATTTCGAACGCAAAATTTTCATCGCCATCTCTCGGTTTTGTAATTGAGACCGTTCGTTTTGTATTGCCACTACAATACCGGTCGGCAAATGCGTAATTCGAACTGCGCTGTCAGTTGTGTTGACCGACTGACCACCCTTGCCACCAGAACGATAAACATCGATTTTCAGATCCTTTTCATCAATTTCGGCCTCTTCAGGCATTTCGATTTGTGGCAAAATTTCAACCAATGCAAAACTCGTTTGACGTAAATTATCGCTATTGTACGGGCTCAGCCTGACCAGTCGATGTACTCCGTTTTCACTCTGTAATTTACCGTATGCAAATGGCCCATTGATTTCTATCACCGATGATTTAATGCCCGCCTCTTCACCAGCCGATCGTTCAATAATTGACGTGTGCATACCTGATTTTTCCGCCCACCTTAAATACATTCGCTCCAGCATTTCAGTCCAATCCTGAGCGTCTGTACCGCCAACTCCAGCGCTTAAACGAATTATCGCGTCATGACCATCGTATTTTCCATGAAACAATAAATCTTTTTTTAAATTGGCAAAATCAGATTCTAATGCATCAACTTGCTGCTCAAACTCTGCTGTCATTGAATTATCACCAAGTTGCATTAATTCAATCATATCAGTCGCCTGGACTCGAAGTGTCAACCATGGTTCGATAGTATTTGATAATGCCGATAATTGTTTACTTTTTGACTGAGCAAGTGTTGGGTTATTCCAAACTCCAGAATCAGCCAATTGTTTTGTTAATTCATCAACTTGTTTTTTCTTATCAACAATAGATAGTCGCTCAAAAGCTGCTTCTATTTGCTTTAATAATATATCTAATCTTTTACTTAGATGCTGCATTTATTCTATTGTATCATTTTTTCAGCCCAATCTTGAGCTGGGTAAGTTTTAAGGTAATCAAATTTCGAATCTGGTACACCAAATGTCAATTGACTGTACCCACCTTTTTTCATAGCCATTTGATAAGCCAGTCGAAGTTCGTCGGTTTCGCCAACACATTCAAATGGTTTTGGCACCCCATCAATCCCTAATAGGCCCTTAAATGTAAATTCTAACGCTGGCTGAGAAAACAGATCTTTGCCACCAAATATTTTATTAAGTTCACCACTTGCTACAAATGGAGCAAATAAAAGATACGAATTAGCACATTTTGG
>CAZCIE010000029.1:0-6536 GCA_964498955.1 uncultured Saccharimonas sp. (SeqCode)
TGCGGCGTACCATCTGCCAAATATTCTCGATAACCTGTAATTTTAAGCAATTTTTCAATAATCTCATTTGGGCTGGACGTGCCGACCATTAATTGCAATATCCGCAGTTTTTCACCAAATTGTTGCAATGCTTGTTTGGCCCGAGTCGTAATCGTAGACGTCTGATCGACTTTGCCAAGTGCCGTAATAATATCCATGTCACTATTTGCCTGCCACAGCATAAACTTTTCTAGACTCATTGCTCCCACGCCCCTGACCGGCACATTAACAATTCGGCTAAAACTCATTCGATCATTTGGCTGATAAATTAGTCTCAAATAAGCAATTACATCTTTAATTTCGCGTCTATCATAAAAACGCACACCGCCAATAATTTGATATGGTATATGAAAATGCAAGAAAGCCCGTTCTAAGGTGTAACTTTGGGCATTTGTACGATACAAAACGGCAAAATCACCATATTTTTTAGCATTCAAATTAACCAGCGTTGAGATTTGCTCTGCGACCAGATGCGCTTCTTCGGTCTCGTCATACAATTCATGAACCTGAACTGGGTCGCCCGCACCGGCCGCCGTCCAAAGTTTTTTATCTGTGCGCTTTACGTTATTTGCAATTACATGACTGGCAGCATCCAAAATATTACCCGTGCTACGATAGTTTTGCTCTAACTTAATTACTGCCGCATCTTTAAAATCACGCTCAAAATTCAAAATATTTGTAAAATCCGCGCCTCTCCATGAATATATCGAGTTGTGTACCGCTACGCCATTAGCAACATAATTATGGACCTTATCGACATCAATATCATATACGCTGCCTGAATATTGGGACTTCGTAACTTCAATAACCCTATCATCAACAAGATAATCCTTTGACATGGAAGGCAGAATCATTCCAGGCAATATCTGAGCTGCAGGCATAAACGAGAATATTTTTTCTGTCATAAAGCTATATTTATTCACAAACAAAGACTCTGAATTAATCGTTTTCTTCACGTTTTCTACAACCTGCTCAATCCTGCCATAATCTAAGCTGTGAATTTCCGACCTAAACGTACTAGCCTTACCAGGTCGGACTGAATATCCCAACTCACAAAATGCACTTAAGTCATTTTTATCAGAAGTATTTATAGATAACCGGCTAGGCGACCAATCGCTAGATGCTGTTTTTCGTTTGTCTCCGAATAAGACTACGTTCAAGTTAACGCGTTTTAACCCGTTTCTAGTAGTCGCCTGGGGATAAAAGTGAGGGTATTCAAAGAGGTAACCAAGTTCTATCATTAGTTTTTGAGCACGGCCAACAGTGTCTATCTCTTTGAACAAATTATCAATTTGCGATTGGTCTAGTTTAATAATATTGCTGCTATTTGAGCGAAAGACCATCATAGGAATGCCATACTTATATGAAAAAAATGCCTCGAAATACATTGCCTCTTGACGATCTTTACAAACCTTTAGCACCCACATGCGATCGGCTCGTTCTTGATTTGCCCTAACCCGAAGACCGATATCGTCTTTTTTGCCATCAAATCGCATGCCTTTTGTTAAACCAATACGGTAGCCCTTTGTACGTGAATACATCAAGTACACAAAATGGTCAGTTATCTTTCCCCAACGAGAAAATAACAGATGATTTGGAGTTACTGTCAAGTTTTTACCAGATTCTGTCTTGATAGTAATAATCTCTCCGTTATATTTTGATTCTTTACAATTCGAAACCACAAAATACCCGGTTGAACCATAACCACTGGCAGCACGAACCTTATCCCCTTTATGGATAGTTTCGATCGGTTTTATCCCATTTTTTGTGTCAATAAGACTTCCTTCGGGTAAACACTGCCAGTCATCACCCACAACACAAATGTTATTCTTGTCATTAACCAGCAATTTAATAATGTTGTACTGCGCTGCGTTGGTGTCTTGGTATTCGTCCACTAATATATGTTTAAAGCTGTCTTGCCATTTGGCACGAACCTGGGGATTATCGCGAAGCAACCTGACAACTTCAAGTAATAAATCGTCAAAATCAAGCGCTCCAGCGACTTTGCGCAGTTGTTCATATTTTTTATAAATTTTGGCAACCATTTTTTGATTCGGAAATTGAGCCGTAGATTCATAATCGTCAGGATCAACCATCTCATTCTTGGCACCTGATATCAAAGCGCTAACCATCTTGGATTTAACGTCAGCCTCGGTTAATGACAGCATTTTCATCGCTTGTTTGACTAAGCCTTGGCGGTCATCCTCATCATAAATAACAAAGTTTTTCGAAATTCCAATAATATCGCCGTCAATTCGTAGCATTCTGACACAAATTCCGTGAAAGGTACCCATCCAGGGCATAAATAATCGGTTATCACTATTTTGACCAATTAATTTACCCAAACGAATTCGCATCTCTTTGGCCGCTTTATTAGTAAAAGTCACTGCTAAAATTTCGCGAGGCATTATATGTTCGTGCGCTATCAGATAAGCTATTCGATGAGTTAAAGTTTTAGTTTTGCCGCTACCAGCCCCGGCCAATATTAATAATGGTCCAGAAACAATCTGCACGGCTTTTTGTTGTGCTGGGTTTAAACCATCAAGTAAATCCATTAATATAAGTATAGCTTAAAAATGACTATAAGAGTGGCAAAATGTAAAAATAAGTTAAAGCCCCGGTGCCAATACCGATAATTAGCAATATAATAATCCATAGTATCCACATCCAGCCTGAGCTTTTTTTATCAATTGGCTTTGGCGATTTATTATATACACTTGTGTCATAGATTGACCCTGTTTTTTCGGTTGTGGCCGAAGGCTGTTCCTTGTATTGCTGAACAATAGATGTTGGAACAACTGGTTCGGGTTGTGCGATAGGCTGCGCTGGCTCTTGTTCCTTTTCTGGCTCTGGCTCTGGTTCTTTTTCTGGTTCAGGTTCTGTCGTTTGCTTGGCATCGCCAGATTCGACTTTTAAGATGTCACTCTTTAGTTCGTCAGGCAGTTCTGCAAGAGACTCCGCTGATTGTTCGTTATTTTCTGATTTATCAGTTACTTCACCCGATGGAGACAGCTCAACTGGCTGCTCTGGTTCGGTGGCAAAAGTCCCTAAAGGGCGTTTTTCAACAACTGCTCCGGCAATAAACGGCGACTCTAGAGGTTTTGGAGAATTTGGTGAAAAATTCTGAACAGATGTTGGCAATGGTATTATTTGAGGAGCAATAGCTGGGTCCGAATTTATAATAGGCGTAACGGCTGGTTGCTCGGGCTGACTTGGGATCGATACTGACGGACGCATATCTGAAAAAGGGTGAATTACATCCATAAATCGTCCAGAACTTCTTTGGCCAGCAAGTGACTGGCTTACTGGTACTAAAACTGGTTTTTCGATTACTGGTTGAGTAGGTTCAGTAATAGGAGATATAGGCTGGACGGGATTATCTGCCGCAGGTGTTGTAATGGTCGTGTCAGCTGCTGGGTCCACAAAGGTCGTGTCAGCTACTGGAGCTACAGGTGAAGCAGGTGTATTAGAAATTAGAGAGTTCACCGCTCTATCTAGCTCATCAAAATCAATATCACCCATAATTTCCTACTCCTTCTCCGACTCTGTCGAAATCTTATGTGCCTTTTTAACAATTTCACAAAAAACATTTGGGACTATACTTGCCGCGCCGACAAATAAACCGTTTATCCCGGGTATTGCCAAATAATCTGCGGCACTATCGGCTGTCACACTACCGCCATACAAAACAGTGATCGACATAGATGCTTTTGAGCCATATAGCTGTTTGATCTGACTTCGAATTATTGCGACCGCATTAGCAACATCAACCGGCATCGCATTTTGCCCCGTTCCAACTGACCATACTGGCTCGTATGCGATTATAACTTGGTCCAGTTCATCACTTGTAATATTTGCCAATCCACTCATTAATTGATCAAAAATAACATCTTTTGTTTCACCGCTCGAACGCTCCCACGCCGTTTCGCCAATACAAAGTATTGGTCGAATATTATTGCGGATTGCTGCAGCAACTTTATTACGAATATCTCGCTCTGACTCATAAAATTTATATCGTCGTTCAGAATGCCCAACAAAACCGTATTGTACTACCCCGCGTAATTGAGTGGCCGATATTTCGCCAGTGTAAGCGCCTTTATCTCGCCAAAAAAAGTTTTGCGCTGCTAACTTAAACTGACGTAAATTTACCTGTAAACTTAAAGACTGCAAGCATAGAACACTAGGTGCTAAAATTACTTCTACATCACGACGTGGTCTAATATTTTTTGACAAAGTGTGCAAATACAAGCTAGACTCTTGCATATTTAGGTTCATTTTCCAGTTGCCAACAATTATCTTCTTATCTTGCATTATAACCCTTATACTTATTATTTTATATTTTACTCCAATTTTCGCCAATCGTCTAGCAAACCGCTTATGCCTGGCATATCGTTTGAAAGTTTTTTAGATTTTTCCAGCAATAGGCCGGCAACACTTGGGACAAACAACGTAATCATGTTATTACTTGCACAAGATATGTGAGAAATATTTGGGCTGTCCTGAACAAAAAACCTAGCACCAGTTGATTTGAATATTTTTTCGGCAAAATCCCTGTCATTCAATCTTTCGTTTGGATATAAATTTAGATTTTCTAACACAATAATTTCACCAACAGGAGTTCGCTTTATCGCCTGGAATACTCGATCACCCACCACAGAATCAGAAAATCTTACGCTTTTACCTAATAAATTAGCCAGTCTGTGGGCTACTAATTCAAGACTTGGTGCTATTTTTGCGTCGATTCGGCTATTCATGTGGCTGATAACCACAACTTTACAGCCACGATCTAATAAATATTTTAATGTTGGCAAACTGTCTTTTATTAATGAATCGTCGCTAACAATGCCAAGTAAATCTACAGGGACATCATAGTCAGTCCTTACCAACACGGTTTGGTTATATAATGGGACGTCGCGAATTGTTAGTTTATTTATTCCCATCCCCAACCTTAATAATGTCTAAATAACAATAACTTTTATTGTGTCAGTTGTACCAGTCACACAAGGCTGACGACCACTTACAATTACAAAAGTTGCAGGCCCTTTACCACACAATCCCTGGTTCTTTAAATCTATGGCAAGATCCTGACAAACATGGTCGCTGTCTGGTCGAATGTAATTTCTGCTAGCATACCGCAAACACAGTTGTTGCGCTGTTTTTGTCTGGCTTGTAACACTAACAACCACTAAATCAGGTCGAAATGCCGAGATTTTTGATGCTGTTGCACCCGTCTTTGTATCAACAATGATTGCAGCCGCGTTTAACTCTTTAGCCATTGTAACTGCGGCATTGCCAATAACATCACGTATTTTATCTTCATCTTCAATATCATAGTCCATCTGTTCGACAGTTTCGTTGTCTTGGGTATACAAAATGACTTTCTTCATTGCAGTCACCGCCTCGACTGGGTACTTGCCAACCGTGGTTTCGTCTGACAGCATTACTACATCAACACCTTGCATTACTGCAGTCGCAACATCGCTAACTTCTGCCCTGGTCGGAGCAGGCTCTTCGCACATACTCAATAACATTTGAGTAGCCACAATGCTAATCTTGCCATATTTACGACACAGTCTGATTATTTTTCTTTGGACAATTGGCACTGCTTCGGCACCAACCTCACTAGCCAAATCACCTCTTGCGACCATCACCGCATCACTAACTTTAACAATTTCTTTAATTGTCCTATCATTAACAGCAGCTTTTGTTTCAACTTTTGCAATTATTTTTGCATTCGATCCATAACCGTCCAGCACCTTTCGCAATTTGATTATGTCATCTGCAGACTGAATAAAACTAATCGCTACATAATCAAAATCTCTGGTTGAGCCAAACTTTATGTCTTCTAGATCTTTATCTGTTAAAATATCACCACCAAAGTCAGTATCTGGCAAGTTAATGCCTTTATGACTAGACAAAGTGCCCGGGTTTTCGATTTTTACCTTTATAAAAGTCTTGTCTGTCACTTCAATGACAGTTGCTTTTATTTTACCGTCGCAAAAAAGAATACGCTCACCTTTTTTGACCTTTTGTGACAAATCATATTGAACAGGAATTAATAAACCATCTTGGGGTTTTTCGTATATTAAAGTTACTATATCTCCAGTTTTCACATCTGTATCTTTGGATAATTCGCCTAATCTAATTTTGGGGCCCTGTAGATCTTGGACAATAGCGACAGGTTTGCCCATCTTATCTGAGGCCATTCGGACCCATTTAATATGATTATCTCGCTGTTCGTTATTGCCATGACTAAAATTCAAGCGAAAGCCATTTACACCTGCAATCGCTAACTTTTCAATCATTTCAGCCGAATCTGTTGATGGCCCAAGTGTTGCAAGTATTTTTGTACGTTTAAAAATAACGCTCATATAACGTAATTATAGCATAAGTGGGATAATTACTAAGATAAAAAGTCCACCACAAGGATGAACTTCTTATCTTGGTGATCTCACCGGGAATCGAACCCGGATTGCCAGGATGAAAACCTGGTGTCC
>CAZCIE010000030.1:0-6392 GCA_964498955.1 uncultured Saccharimonas sp. (SeqCode)
CCTACTGTTTACAAAACAGTTGCTCTACCACTGAGCTAAGGCGGCGTATAGTCGTGATACCTGATAATTTTATCTGATTACGCCTAAATTTTCAAGTAGCAGGGGATAGTTGTGAGTGTTATTATTTGGTATAATGCATAGGTGCCGCGACAACGTCTTCGCTGTCCAGCGAACGATATGTTTGCAGCTAAATGCCGCGACCACGTCATCCGACATGGTCTGCGGGCTTCGCGCCGCGATAGCTCAGTTGGTAGAGCATTTCCATGGTAAGGAAAAGGTCCTGAGTTCGAATCTCAGTCGTGGCTCCAAAAGGAGGACATATGCCCACATTTAGTTTTGATATCGTATCCGAATATAACAAAGCCGAGATGAACAATGTCTTGGCGATGGCTGATAAAGAGATAGCAAATCGCTATGATTTTAAAGGTACACCAGCATTTATCGAATGGTTAGGGGATAAGAATGGTTTTAAAATTACAGGTGCAAATGACTGGCAAATCGACAGTATTATTGATATTATTCGCAAAAAATTAGCATCTAGGGAGCAGTCCAGCAAGGTTTTGGATTTGTCCAAAGAAATTATTACAAGCAACATGAAGGCAACAAAAGATATCCCATTTGTTTGTGGCTTGGATCAAGATAAGGCAAAAATAATAACAAAAATTCTCCGCGACAGTCTGCCAAAAGTTAAACCGTTAATTCAAGGGGATACAGTTCGTGTAACAAGCAACAGTAAAGACGATTTACAACAAGCAATGCAGATAATAAAAGCCCAAGACCTAGATTTTCCAATTTCATTTAATAACTTCCGTTGAAACTGCCAACTACCCCTTGCACTTTTCATTCATGCTTGATATAATTACCTCTATTGTTTATATCTTAGCAAAATAGAGAAAAAAGGAAAGAAATTTTATGCCAAAAAAGAATACAAAACGAAAATTAATAGGCTTAGTAAGCGATGCATCTGGTCATCGTACATATTACACTACCAAAAATACCCAAAACACCACTGAAAAGATTGTTTTGAAAAAATACGATCCAATCGTTCGCAAACATGCTTTATACACTGAAACTAAAAAAAGCCTTGGTCGCAACGAAGTAAAGCCTAAAAAGCGCTAAATTAATTCTGCTTGATAATCAACTTGGCCTGCTAACCACAGGCCATTTTGATACATTGCAGACAATAGGCTTTCTGATATTTTAAGACTTGATGAATATATATACAAATATCCTTCACAAATCTCAATTGACAGTGGCCAAAAGTGTTCTGAAAATATTCTCATAACATCAGCAGGTAGCAATTGTTGGGTTTTTATTGATAAAGAAGGATTAGAGTATACAGAAAATTTTTCTATAAAATTTGTAGGATATACTTCATAAATTCCAAAATTTATCTTTTGATAATTTTGAAAAATATCAAAAAATTGCAAGTATGCTTTTTCATTACTGTTATTTGCAGTAATAAATATGTGAGGTAAGTATTGTTTTGTATGTAGGCGAAATGACATAATTAACCAATTTTGGAAAATGGGCTTTCCAGGATATTGTTTTATTGTGTCCTTACGATCTACCAAAGCAATATCATAGTTATCTGATGAGCCTACGCAAAAAATATTATCATGATGAGACGCAGATGCAGTAAAGCCCTTAAGTATCGTGTGGTCGTCATATCTTTGGTCAACTGAGCCAAGATAAAGCAGCCCAAGTTTATTCACAAATTTAAAGATTACCCTTCGACTCTTTCTTGACTCATTAAAATTTGAAAACAAACTCATTTTTTTGTCTGACTTTTGGCAATCATATCAAGTAAAGTAGAGATATATTCTGTATGAGCCCAAGTAAGTGGAGCAGGAGAAACAATTTCATTTTTGATAGGGTCATATTGCTCGGCCATTACACCAGTGCTTAGAGATTTATCTTTAACCCAGTCAAGTATTTGAAGCGCCTTATCATTGTCATTTTGGTCAATATAATATTGCGCAAGCCAAAGCGATGTTATAAACCACTTATTGCCAGTAATTTCGTGGCTTTCACGACGATAGTCATCATTTTCATAACGAGGTAAACCAATTTCGCCATCGTTAATGCCAAATAATTGTTTAATTGTTTCAATTGAATCCAATATTTCGTGACTTTTTGAATCAAATAACCCAAAAATATATGCCCCAAACACACTAGATGTATCCACTACATCATCGAATATAACTTTATTATTTTTAACATTTAAACCACGGTAAAACACTTTTTTTGTATTATTAAACAAATATTTTTGTGCGGCAACCTTAATCTCATTTGCAGCCATGCGCCATTTAACTGAGTTGTCGGTGTCTTCGGCTGCTGTCGCCAAGTCTGATGCCGACAGCAGTGCTGCGTAGACCAAAGATGTTGTGTAGGTACTAGTAATAAATGTCTGCTCCCATAAATCATAACTAGCTAAGGGCAACCCAGTAGTTTTGTTAATAAACCCTGTCATAAAATTAGCCATTGGCAAAATCATATCTTTGTAAAATTCTTTTAACAGCCCAGAATCGGGGTTAATCGTATAATATTGAGCAAATATGAATAACGATAAAGCGGTCTCATCCTCTTGAATAGGTGGAGTTACAACGCCATCATGTAGATAAGGGTGCCAACTGCTTCCAAGAGCGCCATCAGCACGATACTTATGCATCATATATCCAGATGGGTGCATACCACGTTTTGTAAACTGGAAAAACCTTAAAGCTTCGTCTTTGTAACCCATACGTATTAATGGCCATAATACATAAGCCCCATCTCTTGGCCAGCTGTAAGCATAAGCATCACGCGAATAATTAAGCATCGAGGTGTCTGTGCTAGCAATAATCGCGCCGCGTTTATCGATTTGAGATTTAACAATCATCATACTCTGCATAAAAGTGTTTCGATGATTTGGGCTAATTTTATTGATAACAGAATATGCAGGCTTTAGCCAATCTGCCCACCAGTCAGCAGTTCTTTTTAAATTAGACATAGCGTTATCTTGCTGTATCTTGTTATGGATATATATTGCTTCACGTGTTGAAGTACCACAAGCAATCCAATAATGTACTCGTTGAGAACTGTTTGCATTAATATTCATTAAAAACCTTATAGTTGAATCAACACGACCATGCTCAACATTATTCATTGATAATTCGCCGTCATCGGCATCAACATACGTACCTTGATGGCCCTCAATACCAAATAACCCAATTGTATATTGATCAAATGGTTTATGATTAAATTCTCCAGACACAACAAAAGCACGTCGGCCTCTGTAATGGAGTACTGCGTTACTATCTGGTAAATATTGTGCCGTATCTGTATTGCTACGGGAATCACCAATTGCAAATGCTTGATGCATAAATAATCGGACCTCTCGCGATTTGTCGGCTAAATTAACAATATGAATATTTCTCATAAAAGCACTGACGTTTGAATCTACAAAGTCATCAAATTCAAGCAAAATTTTTAATTCATCATTTTTAGCGATAGTATGGCCAATCAATGCAGGGTAGGGGTAGCGAAAAGTGAACGTCCATTCGCCTGGATTATCTAGCCAACTCAACTTTCCATCAATCCAAACACCTACGTGATGGCGTAAGTTCTCGCCAGCCGAGTGATTTTCGAAACCCACATAAGGATAATAAAAATCGTGAACCATACCAAAGCCATTCAAGCCTACGTGTAATTCACCATTGCTTAATACTATTGGCCTAGCCATTTAAACCTCCTGTGTGATGATCATGGTGTAATCGGTAGCGTATATCACGAACAACATTAATATAATACAAAAATGCATCATATGGTGAATCATATGGGCTAAAGTATGCATGCACATCACCATCAGTAAACCATTTTGTACACATATAGTAAAAATGATCAGATGTTTGCAGTTTACGCCAATCCTCAATTAACTGTTTGTCATCTGTTCGTAAGACGTCATCAGATATCGAGTAAACGTATCGCAGAGCCTCTTGTTGCATTGCATTACCTGTCCAGGCAGTTAAATCTCGCTCTGTATCAGCCCAAGTAACGGTATCAGGCATACTTACTTCTGAATTGGGCTCAAAGGCTTGTAGGGCCCCAGAAACAGTATAAAATGTGTGATTATCGTCATAAAGCCATTGTTTTACAAATTCAGCAAAAAACTCAAATATACCTGTTTCTTGCCACTGATGTTCGCCAAATGTTTCAAAATCCATAAATAAATTAACGATTTGTTGTCCAGTAACCGAAGCGTTAACCCATGCAGCGAATTTATCAGGTGTTAAGGGCCATTCTGACCATGCCTTGTCCCCAAAACGAAACGCCAGATCATCGCTTAAGTGGTAGTTTTTGAGCAAAAGCCCCATATCGCTGATGTCTTTGGGCCGATATACATTGTTTGGACTACGAAATTGAATAGCCTTTTCCCATCCCTCGGCTATAATACCCTTGAAACCAAAATTTTTTGCCCATTTTGCTAAATCATCATTATATGCAAGTTCGGTATTACGAAAAACTGCTGTTTCTACACCAAAAACCTCTCGTATAATATCGCGATGCTTATTGACTTGTTGTTCAAATTCGACTTTGTTATTAAAAAACGCCAAAGAGTGATAATAAGTTTCGGCTAATATCTCGACACGACCAGTGTCAACAAGTTTTTTAAAATCAACCAATACATCGGGCGCCCACATTGCTGCTTGTTCGATAAATGTGCCAGTAATACTGAGTGAAAGATTAAAATCAGGGTAATCATTAAGTAACTTTAAAAGTAATGAGGCCATCGGTCTATATGACTTATCGGCTACTTTTTCAAAAATTTGTTGATTATTACAGCCGCTATCAGCTTGATTGTCGTCAAAATAATCATGTTTTTCGGCAGTATCAAATACGCTATATTTGCGTACACGAAGAGGTTGGTGAACATGCAGGTATAAGACAACACCTTGTTTACTCATGATAAGACCCCTTTCTGGGCCAATTGATACACCGATGTACATTTTTTAGCAGCATCAAGCCAAGATATTTTATCGTACTCAAGTGCCACATTGTCTTGAAGTGACTTTCGTAAGGCTGGGCTAGCCGAAATTGCCACTAATTGATTAGCCAGACGTTCTTCATCCCAAAAGTCATATCGCATAATGTTATTTAAAACTTCACCTGCACCAGATTGCTTAGTGATAATTAGTGCATTTCCATGATGTGCAGCCTCAAGTGCGGTTATGCCGAATGGTTCACTGATAGAGCTCATGATAAATATATCACCAACACTATATGCGTCGCGCCACTTTTTACCAGTAATAAAGCCTGTAAAGAAAACCTTGTCAGCAATACATAGTTTTGCAGTTAGCTCAATCAATTCATCACGCTGATCACCGTCCCCAGCAAGCAAAAACACCATTTTGTCATATTTTTTGATAGCTTTGGCCATACCGTAAAGAAAATTTACTAATCCTTTTTGAATCGTTAGCCTAGTTATTGTGACTATGACTGTATATCCTTCGGCTTTTAGATCTTCAAGGTACTTATAGGTCTGCATATCATAGATATAGCCATCATTTAATCCATCAATATCAACGGCATTATGAACAACTTCAATCTTTTCAGCTGGAATTTTATATTTTTGAATAATAATGTTTTTAGTAATGTTACTGACTGCAATTATACGATCAGCCATCATCATGCCTTGATATTCAATATCATGAACTATCTGATTACCGCTTGTGCCGCCAGATCTGTCAAATTCGGTTGCGTGGACATGCACCACAAGCGGTACATTAGAAATTTCTTTGGCACGCATACCGGCCTCCATAGTCAACCAGTCATGAGCATGAATTACGTCGGGCCGTACAGTTTTTAGTAATTTTTCTACAAAGCTAACATAATTTTTTTGAACACTTCGCATATTTCGTAAATTTCCTGAATCAGCTTGAGATAAAGACTTATCAATAATCTTGTTACTATCATAGACACCTAGACCACATCTGTCGGCAGGAGACATTTTGGTGGCGCAATGAATTTTCATAAAATTAATTCCTGGATGTTTTGCCTTATAGGGGACAACAAAATCAATTTTTGAACCTTGAATAGCCAATGCCTTTGACATGTTATAACATGCTACGCCTAAGCCTCCACTGAAGTGAGGTGGTAGTTCCCAGCCTAGCATTAAAATATTCATTCTAATCTTTTATAGGTAACAGAATTGATTGTACCCACTCCTTTTCAATTCATTAATAATACATTAATTATATGACAACGCTTGTGGTTTTACAACCTTGTAAAAATAGATGATTATCTGTAAAATAATAATGTGACTTATCTTTAGGGGCATATTTCATCGGTAGAATGGAGGTCTCCAAAACCTTCGAGGTAGGTTCGATTCCTACTGCCCCTGCCAAAGAAAA
>CAZCIE010000031.1:0-6186 GCA_964498955.1 uncultured Saccharimonas sp. (SeqCode)
TTAATTGATATTGATTAATCTTTTAGGCGGAAGGTGATTCTTCCCTTACTAAGATCGTAAGGGGTCAACTCAACCTCTACCTTATCACCAGGCACAAGTCTGATGTAATGCTTGCGCATTTTACCAGAAATATGGGCGATAATACTATGACCATTCGCAAGTTCTACCTTAAACTGAGTATTAGGCAGTGATTCCACCACCTTACCTTGCAATTTAATTACTTCTTTTTGACTGGTCATAGGTTACAGTGCGTAATTATACACCATATATACGTGATAGTAAAGAGTAAATCTAAAAAATCTAGCACAATATTTAAATGCGCATCTATGTATTCCTATTATATCGCAAAACAAGTTCGAGTCAAATGAAAACCGCCCATTCCAAATTGGATTGGGCGGCCTTTTTTGGCTATTGACGGCAAGCAGCAATTGCCTCATTAAGCCTAGATTGAAAACATTCCATTGCATCACAATAGTGCACTTTTTCGCCTTGTATGTGACTATTTTTACAAGAGTACTTTATGCCGAAAACGCAGTTGTAGTAAACCTTTTGGATCACAGCACCATTCACAATTGGTATCTTTGGGATAATTTGCCACTCACTATGAGAATGGTATTTTTGTCGAAATATTGAAGTGATAAAGAACATATCCTGCAAATCTGTTGGTTCAACAGTGAATACAACAGCAATCTTTGGATTTATCGTGACACACTTTTCTGCAATAAAGGTTGCTTTCAGTTTGTTAATATCACCCATCAGAAACATTTGGCGTTCATATTCACTTTCAAATAAACTTATCAATACGGCAGTACAATCGGTGAAATTTAATGAATCTTTGAAATTAGCTATCAAATCCAACTCAACCAACTTCGCTTGTTTTGGTTTAAGTATTTTTGATTTACCATATTCTTCCGGGTACCAGTTGAACCTTATTACTCTGTTGTGGTTTTCGAGCAGGAACTTGCGGGTTACACAAAATTCAGTGCTGTCGTAAGTGATAATATGAAATATCTCTCGAAGCTTGAACTCTGCACGTAAGTTTTCAAAATTTTCCCTAATTTCTTCAAACGAGCATGGCGGATTATTGTTGGTACAATATACACGTTGGTTAACGCCCTCTTTTAAAGTTATAATATTTCCACCGCATTTTGGGCACGTTAATACAACATCATTGTGATTTAGCAACTATATCAGATCCTTTACTTATAAATTGTAAATAATACGCTACACTGCTGCTGTAGTGTTAATTACGGTATCACGATATCACATAATACTAATATAGTAAAATTTTTTAGCTATTGTTCGCTATCTGGGTGTGTAGTGTTTTCTTGATTACTCTTTAACACTAAATTTTCAGACACAGCCATATAGGTATTATCTGTGCTCTCTTCATTAGATGAGTCACCAACCAGCACTGTTTCAGTAGAAACTTTTTCAGAAATATTCTTTTTACGTTTATGTTTTAAGACTATGACTACCACGCCAATAAATGAGAGTAGAATAACGCAAATGCCAACAGCCAACACTGCTATGCTTATTCGTTTTCGAATTTGAATTACGTATTCACGCCGAGCACCGTTTTGTGCAATTACATTTATTTTTACCGTTGACCCAGCCATAACTGGCTTAGCATTATCAACAACAGCCGCTGTGGCCTCTGGGTCTTCAGTCGTTAAAGTAGTTTTCATTGCGCTACTACCATCAACTATTAATGTATATTTAGTGGTCTTTTTATTTAGTGGTATAGAATATTTTCCAATATCAATTGCAGATAAATAATTGTTACTAGACAACGCTTCGCCTTTTTTTAATTTATTTACTGTAATTATATAGTTTCTTTCGGCACCATTTTCAGCTGTAACTAAAATATTTATCAAATTTTCGCCTATTATTAGGTTATTACCACCCGTGGAACTAATTTTGGCCTTTTTGTCTTCAGAAATAGCAGCGACCTCAACTGATTG
The DNA here is from genome assembly GCA_964498955.1 of uncultured Saccharimonas sp. (SeqCode). Taxonomy (GTDB): domain Bacteria; phylum Patescibacteriota; class Saccharimonadia; order Saccharimonadales; family Saccharimonadaceae; genus UBA1547. The sequence goes on from CAZCIE010000031.1 coordinate 1,965, forward strand.
GGTGCCATTGCCTACTGTGATACCATATTCAAGCGTGTCTTTAACAAAAGATATATATCCTGTACTTGTTGTAAGGCTGCTAAGATAATTATTTGTGCTGCGACCATCATTTCGGTTAACATTTACAGTGTACGTCCGCACAATTTCATTTTCTGCTTGAACTTTAAATATAACAGCATTATTACCGTATTTTAAATTATCAACAATTCTAGGCGTTCCATATCCTTCAACAAATTTCGCTTTTTGGTCAGATAAAGTTGCTTCAAGTGATACCTTGCTAATTGATTGGTCCAGGGTAACACCATAGACAGTATTTTCTGGTGAAAACGATAAGTTACCAGGGCTGATTGATAAACTGGCCAAGTTATTATTGTCACTTCGGTTATCTGGTCGAGTAATCGTCAGATTGTATACATGTGTGTTGCCGTTAGCTACAGTAACCACAATATCCATCGTAGGATTTATGCCGTATTGTAAGGTTTTTACTCCCGCTCCAGTCACTGCTGATGTTGAATCAGCAGGGATCGCAGTAATCGTCACGCTGTCACTATTCACTGTAGCAGTATATGAATCACTCTCAGGATTAAATGGTTCATTTAAAGAAACACCCCCGCTTAGACTTAGTGAAGCCAATAAACGACTAGAAGGATTTGTAATCGCTGAAACTTTTGTGTAAAGAATAATAGGCACTAATAAAACTACTAGCCTTAAGATTATTAATATTTTCCGGTTCATTACACTTATGATTATAACATAATACCTTAGAGGCATTAGTTATAGCTGGTATCGACAATTTTACTACCTACAACCTACTAACTACTACTTATAATCGTCGTAAGTAACCATTAGGGCGCGTGAGTTAATTTGACGTAGCGACTCAAGCGCTACTGATACAACAATTAATAAACCAGTCCCACCGATTGAAAGTTTGCTACCAGTAACTCCAGCCAAATTATACATCAGAAACTCTGCGATAAAAGGCATAATTGCAATCAAGCCAAGAGCAAGCGACCCAAATAATGTTAGCCTATTCATTGTTCGATTTAAATACTTCTCTGTTTGAAGACCTGGCCTAACGCCATCAATAAAACCACCTTGTTTTTGCATATTTTCTGCAATTTCATTTGAATTAAAGATAATCCCTGTGTAAAAAAATGTAAATAATATTACAAGTACAAAATATGCCGCTGGATACAAAAATGCAGTTAATGTTGAGCCCGTAAATGAACCCGGGTTTGGAGCCTGAAATAATTCGATTAAGTTTTTGGCAAGAGGCAGCAAAGAGGGCTTATTTGTCGCTTTTAGTATTTGTCCAGCAAAGGCTGGTAATGATAAAAATGCGACCGCAAAAATAATTGGTATGACATTAGCGGTAATTAACTTGACCGGAAGAATACTTTTTACTCCGCCATAGCTACTGTTACCTTGGACACGTTTTGCATAATTAATTGTAATTATTCGCTGTGCTTCATTAATTTTTACTAAAATATACAAAACAATTAACGAGGCTGCCCCTAGCAACACAGCTATCCAAAATGACGCCGGATTAACAGGAAGAGTAAACCATCCAAATACATTTAAGGAACCTTTTGCGGTGTCGAATAATGAGCTTGATATTGTACCGATCATCTTTGGCAACTGGCTAACAATACCCGCAAAGATAATCAGGCTAATTCCGTTTCCAACTCCTTGTTCGGTCATAAGTTCACCTAACCACATCAATAATATTGATCCAGCACTCATAGCAGATATTGCAATTATCCAACCAAGTAGTGTTGTGTTCGTAGAAATTGTTGTATTGCCAGCTAATACTGTCTGTCGCAAAATATAAATGAATGCACCAGATTGTACTAGTGACAACGGTACAGCAATAATTCGAGTCCATTGGTTAATTTTTCTTCGTCCTGATTCACCGTCTTTGTGTAGCTCTTCGAGTTTTGGAATTGCTTTTGTAAGCAATTGAGTGACGATTGAAGCTGTAATAAATGGACTCATTCCTACTAACATAATTGACATACTAGTTAATGCACCGCCTGAAAGCAAATTCAAAAATCCACCAAAATCAGATGATGAGATAACACCATTAATAACCTCTTTTAATTGAGTGGGTTCGGCAAGTGGAACAGGAATATGTGCTAAAAAGCGATAAGCAATAATTATACCCAAAAGAATCAACAGGCGTTTACGCATATCTTTATTCTTGAATGACTTAAAAATAGTTTTCCAATTCATTAGACAAAACCCTCTCTTTAGCGTTAGAATGAACTTTTTAATTGTAGCTAATTTGTAATTTAATTAACTATTTTTTGCTACTTATCTTTAATGGTACAGCAGTTTTGATAAAAGTTCCACCAGCATTTAGTACTGCAGCTTTTACACTTGCACTTGCGCCTGAAACTTGTAAAGTAATTTTTTCTTTTAAAACGCCTCGTTTAATAATTTTTACTGCTTGATTAGGTGAACTAATTAGTCCTGCCTCAAACAATAACTTATTATCAACAAGTTTATCCTTGAAAGCGTTTAAATGGTCCAAATATACAACCTGCGCGGGTGCCTTCAAAGATAAAAATCCATGAGATTTTGGAGTTGATTTAACAAGCGGTAATTGGCCACCCATAAAAGTTGGCTTCATTTTTTTATGACCAGTTCGGGCTTTCTGACCTTTTGTGCCGCGCCCTGCTGTCATTCCTTGACCACCAGAAATACCACGTCCAACACGTTTTGTATCACGATTAGCAGAAACTTTTAACTGATTATATTTCATATTACTTATTCTCCTGTGTCTTCTTATTTGAAGAATTTAACCATTCATCACGTGGCACCAAAGCTTTTAATGCTGCAATAGTTGCATAAGCAATGTTCACCTTGTTAGCTGAACCAAGCGATTTAGTAAGTAAGCTTTTGATGCCTGTTACGCCAATAATTGTGCGGACTGCACCGCCAGCAATAATACCTGTACCAGGAGCGGCTGGTTTAAGCAGTACCTGGGCACCAGAATATTTGATTTCAATATCATGTGGAATTGTTTCATTATTAATTGCGATACTGCAAATATTCTTCTTTGCAACACCAGTAGCTTTAGCTATTGCAGTCTGGACATCAGGTCCTTTTGCAACACCTACGCCAACTCTGTTTTTGCCGTCACCAACAACAACCAATGCCTTAAAGCGAAAACGTCGTCCGCCTTTTACTACTCGTGAAACTCGATCAATATTAATAACAACTTCTTCGAACTCTTTTGGCTCAGATGGTGTTTGATCTCGTCGGTTACCTGATTGACGCGCAGGTCGCTGATTATCAGATGAATATGATGTGATTTTTTCTGCACTCATTTAGAATACTAGTCCTTCCTTGCGTGCTGCATCAGCAAACGCGCTTAATCTGCCGGCGTATTTTCGGCCATTACGATCAAAAACTACAGTTTTAATTTTAGCCTTTATCGCTTTTTTAGCAATCTCGGCACCAATTTGAGCAGCTTTTTCAGTTATTGTGCCAGAAATTTTTGTTCCAACAGTTGTTGCTGAGGCAATTGTAAGGGCTTTTTCGTCATTAATAACTTGTGCGCTTACATGTATATTACTGATAGTTACAGTTAAACGTGGCCTTTCAGCTGTACCAGTAACTTTTGCCCGAACTCGCGCCTTACGTAGCCCTAGGTTAACTAATTTTTTTGCAAGATTTGACATATTATTTACCAGCCTTTCCAGCCTTATGGCGTAATACTTCATCAACATATTTGATACCTTTACCCTTATATGGTTCAGGCTTTTTTAATGATCGAATTTCAGCTGCAGTTTGGCCAACGGCTTGTTTATCAATTCCGTTAACTGAAATATTCATTTTATCAACTTTCAACGTGATGCCTTCTTTGGCAGTATACTTAACTGGGTGAGATAGACCCAAAGACATCTCGATTTCTTTGCCGCCTCCACTAACGCGAAAGCCGACACCATTAACTTCGAGTTGTTTTTCGTAACCCTTAGTTACACCGACTACTGCGTTATTAAGCAATGTTCGTTGCAATCCATGCTGAGATTTTGCCATAAATTCGTCGTCTTTGCGAACGACAGTTGCCTGTGTGCCTTCAACAGATACGGTTACGTCGCTTAGATGTGGTACTGTCAATGTGCCTTTTGGCCCAGTAACAGTAATTACATCCAAGTCAACCGTAATTGTCACACCTGCAGGTATATCAATTGGTAGTTTTCCGATTCGACTCATA
>CAZCIE010000032.1:0-1425 GCA_964498955.1 uncultured Saccharimonas sp. (SeqCode)
GTATATGTGCTAGACAAAATGGGCAAAATCTTGATTTTGGGTACAAAGCTGCTAACGAAATTCCGGCCAAGGGCAAAATAACCGTTTCATACCCACGCCAAATTACCAATTCGGGCGATTTAACAATATTTATTTGTTCATTTCATACACAGCTTGGTGGATGGGCAGGCGACAGATATCCATATAACCCAGGTTCATTACCAAAAAGCGTAGCAGCCATAATAAACGACAACCCACTGGTCACGACAAGTGTCAGCTTTAATCCAGCCACACCAATTATTGGTCAGCCAGTTACTGCCACATTTTCAATTACAAACAGCAGCTCTAACCCAGTTACTATCGGAGCCCCAGCACTAGCGGTTCGTGGGCCAAATAGAATTAATGCCGACTTTTCACTGGATAGCTTGATTACAATTGGCGCCGGCTCAACTTATACATATTCCAAGACCAACACCTTCACAGTACCTGGCACTCATAATTATTTTATAACCAACAAAAAAGATGGCGTATGGAACGATAATTATCCAAAATCTGGACCAAGTGCGGCACGAAGTGGCAGTATAGAGGTGCTAGACAACATATTGGTTACAACTGGTGTGACATTTGAGCCAGCCACGCCTGTTATCGGGCAACCCGTCACGGCCACATTCACAGTCACAAACAGCAGCTCAGCAGCCATTAATATCGGTGCCCCTGCCCTAGCATTGCGTAGCCCAACTGGGGGAAATGCTGACTTTGCGCTAGACAGCGTAACAATAATCGCCGCTGGGTCAACTTATACATATTCAAAAACTAGCACCTTTTCCTCGCCCGGCGTTCATAGCTTTTTTATAACTAACAAGAACAACGGTGCCTGGAATGACAACTATCCAAAAGCATCCGCCGGCATAGTCCGAAGCGGTAGTGTCAATATACTGGACAGTGCCCTAATCACAACTGGCGTGACATTTGACCCAGTGTCACCATCTGTTGGCCAACCAGTCACAGCCACCTTCACAGTCACGAACAGCAGCTCGGCAGCGGTCAGCATCGGCATGCCAGCTATAGCCGTACGTGACGCAGCTGGCACAGGCAACTTTGATTTTGCCAAAGACAGCACATCATTAACGGTAGCCGCCAATTCAACTTACACATATTCAAAGTCCCGAACTTTCGAAGCGGTTGGCACATACAGTTATTTCATAACCAATTTGCATAATGGCAGATGGAATCTTGATTTTCCTATGTCGGCAAATGGTAATATAGTCCGAAGTGGCAGCTTGGTCGTCCAATAATAACACCTGAATCAAAGTCAAATGCTATAATAAATATATGGATTTAAACACGCCCAAAAAGACACTAATTTTACGAATTATCGCTAGTGAACGAATACGAAACACCTTGAAAAGTTATGTCAGGCCATTTATAAACATATTCCTATTCCCT
>CAZCIE010000032.1:1477-6149 GCA_964498955.1 uncultured Saccharimonas sp. (SeqCode)
GTAATATTAAATTAAATCGTATATTGCTGCGTAATTTACCAGCCAAAACAGACAGCAACAAGATTAGTTTGGTTATATCAATGACGTATCTGAAGATGGGCGGGGTTGAACGCGTGATGTTAAATATTATCAAACATCTGGACCGTAAGCGATTTAATATTTATTTGTTAACAACCGTACGCACTGAACAAGATTGGGCAGATGCTTTTGTGCCATATACCGACAAAATAATCCATGTCCCCGAGCTGTTTAGTAAGTCGTGGTCATTAGGATATCACGCTCGTTTTATTGAAAAATTTGTTAAATCTGTCAACGCTGACGTTTTTTTCATAACTAATTCTGTACGTGGTTATATCGCTACAAAAAAGATTAAACAAAATAATCCAAACATCCGAATATATGACCTGCTGCATACGCATGGCACAAAATGGGACGATGATGCTTATCTAAAACTGTCAATGCCATACGATAAATATATTAATAGGCGAATCGTGATTGATGATTATTTAAAACAATATTATGTTAATAAATACCCAGTTGATAGCGACAAAGTGTGTGTTATTTATAACGGAATTGACAAAAATGATTCGACAAATCACAGCAAGTCGGTGGCCGATAACCTTTTTGATACCCAATTGAAAAAGCTTGACGCAATAACGTACATGGGAAGACTAGAAGCTGACAAATCACCACAGCGACTGGTTGACATTGCGATCGCGATAAATGAACGTCACTTACCAGTAGCAATTGTTGCGGTTGGCGACGGAACATTGCGACAAGAAATGACCCAAAAGGCAAAAAAAACAAAAGTTTTAAACAAAAATCTGTTTTTTTACGGCCAATCTGACAAGCCAATCAACATATTCAAAAAATCAAAATTTTCAATATTGGTATCTGACAACGAAGGCATACCAATGAGTGTGTTAGAGTCTATGAGTGTCGGCACACCGGCCATTGCCCCAGCCGTTGGTGGAATTCCCGAAATGATAGATAACGGTAAAGACGGCTATTTAGTTGACATTAACAATCAGGGCAGCGAGTACCAAATAATCAAGGCTTTTGTGGATACCATAAGTCAAGCTAGACAATTGACTACTAACCAGTATAAAGAAATGCAAAAAAAGGCTGTCCAAAAAGTCTCAGATCGCTTTTCAAACATGGGCAAGATATATTCGCAATTGTTTGAAACTGGCAAAATAGAATAATCTAATTTTTGCGACGTGAACTTAAATTAATACGCAACTGTCTAATTTTTATAGCAGTCGCAACTATTTTTGATGATTGCAGTTCGTAAAGCAGCCGGCGGTCTTTGTACAAAGACTGAATCTTATCGTCACGCTTGTCGATCTCGTTTTTAAATTCTGCCCTTAGATTATGTATACGCTGGGCCGACCAACTGGCCAGCTGCGTGGCATATTGCGAATATAATTTTTGGTGAAAATTGACGATACGCCCGTAAAGCTCTAGGTGCATATCACTAGCCGACGCAAACATAGAATTTGGCCTTATTCTGTACGCAAATAAGATTTCAGGAACAGTATCCCACTGATAGCCAGCGTCCATCAACGAAACCCAAAATTCCCAATCCTCATATCCGCCTTTCATTTCTTTTTTGTATCCACCTACCTGCGCCCAGGCCTGTTTTTTGAACATCGAACCAGCGTGGGCCACATTTTCAACCAATAACCTACCTGGGTTATAAGAGCTAGTTTGCCAGATATTTTCACGTTCGCCAAATTCTTGCAGCCAAGTTGTAACAAAACCTAGCTTGTTTGATTTATCTTTTTTTAGCACCGCAACAGTTTTTTTAATATATTCGGGCTCTAATATATCATCAGCGTCCAAACAAACAATATATTTACCGACAGCAACCTTAATGCCACTATTCCTGGCTTCAGACAAGCCCATATTTTGCTGCATAATAAATGTTATATCTGGATTATCTTGGCGAAGTTTGTCAACAATCTGAACTGTCTTTTCATCTGTCGATCCGTCATCAACCACAATAATTTCATAATTTTTATAGCTCTGGCGCCTGACAGAACCTATCGCATCGGACAAAAAAATTCCCAAATTGTAACAGGGGATTACAACACTAACTTCGGCGTTACTTTTTGGTAGCTTTTTGGTCATTGTTGTTTAACCATTTATGTTTAACATATGTCAGCCCCGACCAAACATTACCTGCCATTTTCCAATCTTCAACAATATCAAATTGATGCACATCACTGACCAAAAATAATACCGAGTCGTCCTTTGCGCGCAAACTTAGTGTAAAATAATACCTGCCTGGGCCAAACAACATACTTAGCCTCACAAAAGCCTTATTTGTACCATTTACCGAAAATCCATCATGGCTGGCCTTAAAACCAGTCAGGTGTTCGCCGCTCATTTTGAAAATGTCTACCATAATATCAGCAACATTTGGGTTTATGCCCCATTCTAGGGCCAAGACCACGTCCTGGCCTGTATTAAAGCAGCGCTCGTCCTGGTTATCGCCTTTGCTAAGCATTTTTAAATTAATTGAATAATCACCAGGCGCAGTTGTTTTTTTATTTAAATCATTAAAGCTAGCAACTTGATTAAGTTTGCTGTATTGCTCGGCAACCGATTGAGGGTCGCCAATCTTCATGACCTTACCGTCATTTAACAATACTACTCGGTTGCAAAACCTGCGGACTGTTTCCATGCTGTGAGTTACCAGAATTACAGTTTGGCCTTCCGCTTTGTATCGCTCAAATACGTCTAAGCATTTGCGCTGAAAAGCTTCGTCGCCAACTGCTAAAACTTCGTCAAAAATTAATATATCATTTTTTGCCTTGATGGCGATCGAAAAAGCTAAGCGAACCTGCATGCCAGATGAATAGTTTTTCAATTTTTGATCCATGAACGGCTCTATTTCGGCAAAATCAACGATTTCGTCATACATTGCCACCATTTGCTTGCGGTTAAACCCAAGCAGCGCCCCGTTTAAAAATACGTTGTCACGACCAGACAGTTCCGGATTAAAACCAACCCCCAATTCGATAAACGGCGTCAAACCACCATGAACAGAGATATTCCCCACTGTTGGTTCATAAACGCCCGCAATTAACTTCAACAAAGTACTTTTGCCACTACCGTTACGGCCAATTATCCCCAAAAAATCACCTTTAAATACATCAAAGCTGACGCCATCAAGCACTTTGTTAATTGTTTTATTGTTACGTTTAACAATGTTAACTACCGCCTGTTTTAAAGTGCTGTTTTTATTAACAGGCAAAACAAATTCTTTATGAATATCTGCAATCTCAACGGCAACGTCCTGATTCTGGGGCATATTAAATTTCCTCCGCAAATGATTTTGAACGACGCCTAAACACAATTGCACCAATCAAAACGACGATGGTTATAATTACAAATGGGATAAACATCCGAACTTGGCCAACTGTTGACCACAAGGTAATGCTAGATTTTGTCGCCATAAAATACCTGGCATCTTGGATAATTTGAACGATTGGGTTAATGAAGAACCATTTTCGGATATCCGAAGCGACAGATGACAGTGGGTAAATAATTGCACTAGCGTAAAACCCAATTTGCAAAAAGACCTCCCAGATATACGCAATATCACGGTATCTGACGTACAGTGATGATAGCAAAAATGAAGCCCCAAGCGACAATACGAAAAGCTCACATACCAGCGGAATAATCATTAGCCAGCCAATATTTGGGACAACGCCGTTTAATAGCGCAAAAACAAGCAACACTACCATACTTAACATCAAATTAATCAATGCCAAAACCGAGCTTGAAACCACCACTAAATAGCGCGGAATATTAATCTTGCGAAGTAAATCACCTCTGTTAACAATTGACAACAGCCCTTGCGAAGTTGATTCAATAAAAAAGCTCCACAGTATAACACCAGTCAATAAATATACCGGAAAATGCTCAACGCCCTTGCCAAGTGGTATTACATAAACAAATATTACATATAGAGTAGCAAATAACAGTAATGGCCGAAGAAGTGACCAGGCATAGCCCAAAATAGATCCTTGGTAGCGCACCTTGAAGTCCGTTCTAACCAATTCGCTTAAAATTGCGCGATTACGAACATTAAAATATTTCATCTTAAACTATTATACCAAGTTTAGTAGGTCGTAGGTAGTAGGTCGTAGGTAGTATTTGGTAGGTAGTAGATAGTAGATAGTAGGTTGTGTTTAGTAGGGAGTAGGTCGTAGGTAGTAGATGGTAGGAATCTCAAATCCCCAAACGCGGAGACATAGCTTCTCTACCTACAAACAACAAATTCAGTTATAATGGTGTCAATGAAAAAGATTAGTATATTGATTCCAGCATATAACGAGCAAGAGGTTTTAGAACCGCTTTATGACCGACTAAATAGGCTGGCAGATAATAACAAGTCATACGCTTTTGAGTTTTTGTTTGTTGATGATGGTAGCCGAGATAAAACTATTGAAATTATTAAAGGTTACGCCGACAACGACGCTCGAATAAAGTATATCAGCTTGTCGCGTAATTTCGGCAAAGAAACAGCCATGATTGCCGGCCTAGACAGCGTGTCGGGCGACGCAACTGTCATAATTGATGCCGACTTGCAACATCCACCTGAATTGATACCCGAAATGATTAAATATTGGGAACAAGGCTTTAACGATGTTTATGCCAA
>CAZCIE010000033.1:0-5970 GCA_964498955.1 uncultured Saccharimonas sp. (SeqCode)
TAAATTATTATATGGAACCGGTAGTGTAAAATATACCGTACAACTTGGCAACGGCCGCGATTACGATTCAACATATGAAGGAGTAATTCCAAATTTAGAACGTCGTCACAAAGAAACTGACAGTGATTTTATGCGCCGCGATATTGAACGTTTTATGCGCACCAGCGAATGTACAACTTGCCACGGCGCGCGCTTAAAACCAGTTGTTTTGGCGGTTACAATTCATGGATTGAACATCTTGGATATTTGCAGCATGGATATTGATAATGCGCTAGATTTATTTACGAACAAACTGCAATTGGATGACAAAGAACAGTTTATTGCTGCGCAAATTATCAAAGAAATTAATGCCCGACTTGGTTTTATGCAAAACGTTGGCCTGGGGTATATTGAACTAGGACGCGCCGCCAACACATTATCTGGTGGCGAAGCTCAAAGGATTAGATTAGCGACTCAAATTGGATCAGGTTTGCAAGGTGTCTTGTACGTTTTGGACGAACCATCAATTGGTCTGCATCAACGTGACAATGACCGATTAATTGGTACATTAAAACATTTGCGAGATTTGGGGAATACCGTAATTGTGGTTGAACATGACGTCGAAACGATTAAACACGCTGACTATTTGTTAGATATTGGCCCTGGTGCTGGAATCGCAGGTGGCCATGTTGTGGCATCTGGTACACCAGCTGAAGTTGCGGCGAACCCTGATAGTATTACCGGACGATATTTAAGTGGCGCAGAAAAAATTGAAACGCCAAAAAAACGCCGAAAAGTCATGCAAGGCCGCGAATTGGTTGTTCGTGGCGCCCGTGAAAATAATTTAAAAAATATTGATGTGTCTTTCCCACTAGGCATGCTGATTGTTGTTAGCGGCGTAAGTGGTAGCGGTAAGTCGACACTAGTTAATGACATTTTGGCCAAAGAATTGTCAGCCAGGTTGCAGCGATCACACGAAGTATCGGGCAAACATGACAATATTGAAGGCATCAAGTTGCTTGACAAAGTAATTGTCATTGATCAATCAGCAATTGGGCGAACTCCACGATCTAACCCAGCAACTTATACTGGTGTCTTTACAGCAATTCGCGAATTGTTTGCATCTACGCCTGATGCAAATGTTCGTGGCTACAAAGCCGGCCGATTTAGTTTTAACGTCAAAGGTGGTCGCTGTGAAACTTGCCAAGGGGATGGTGTAATAAAAATAGAGATGCATTTTTTACCAGATGTTTACGTGACTTGTGATTCATGCAAAGGTAAACGCTATAATCGTGAAGCTTTAGAGATTAAATACAAGGGCAGTACAATTAGCGATATCCTGGATATGACAGTTGAAGTGGCAGCGAAATTTTTCGAAAACGTGCCGGCAATTGCGCGCAAATTAGACACATTAGTTGAAGTTGGTTTAGGATATATCAAATTAGGCCAACCAGCTACAACATTTAGTGGTGGTGAGGCTCAGCGAATTAAATTAGCGACCGAACTTTCGCGGCGAGCAACTGGCAAAACTTTGTATATTTTGGATGAACCAACGACTGGGCTTCATAGTGCAGATGTCAAAAAGTTACTTACAATTTTGCAAAAATTAGTTGAAGGCGGCAACAGCATGATTGTTATTGAGCACAATTTAGATGTGATTAAGTCTGCCGATTACGTTATAGACATGGGCCCTGAAGGCGGCAGTAATGGCGGTCAAATAGTCGCAAAAGGTACTCCAGAAAACGTCGCAAGCACTCCTGGTTCTTATACTGGCCAATATTTGAAAGAAATGCTTTAGGTCTGGTTTCGAGTTACAAATTTATCAATAAACACAATTAGTGCAAATATTATAAAACCTAGTCCAATGGATGCAACAACATCAGTAACCCAATGATATCCTAGGTACAGTCGGCTAACTGCGATTATTATTGTCCCCGAAATAGTTGTGATTATCCATGTTGTTAACCAAAAATTGCGATCACTAGCGTGATAGCGAGAATAAAATAGATAGCCGGTTGTTAACAATAGTACTATTGTTGCTAGTGTATGGCCTGAAGGAAAAGAAAAATCTAATTCTAGCGGCGGTACCATATCTGTTATTAGCGGTCTTGCATTTTTTGTTAAAACTTTTATTAATGAAGAGAAAGATGCTGCTAGACCCACAGACAAGACCATCAATAATGGTCGCCAGACTTCACGCTTTTTATAAACCCAAATTAACGAACCTATTGATACTGTTGCCAAAAAAAATGTTGGACTTGCTACCGAAGTTATCACTCCCATTATGCTGTTAATAGTTGGGTCGCGATGGGTTGAAAATAAGTATAAAACGGGCTCGTTAAGTTGCCCAAGTCCAGTCAAAAACTGCATTCCATAAAAAGCGGCAGAGAATATTAAAACTCCAGCTACAAGACAAGCCGTAATTAATAATTTGTATTGCCATGTCAGCCAATGAGTGGGTTTAGCTGTGTTTGTCATATAGCCTCCATTTTTTGGTTAGCATAAGCTTCATATCTTTAATAGTTTAGCATATACGAATAAAAAATGTTATACTTAATTCAGTATTTATTAAATAATGATCAAGATAGGAAAAAACGTGAACGAAATTACACTTAAATTAGACAAACGTACTGCCGAAGGTAAAAAGATAGCCAAATTGCGAGCTAGCGGCTTTATTCCAAGTGTTGTTTATGGCGGCCAAGAACAACCGCTAATAATGCAATCACCATCTGTTGAGACAACAAAAGTTGTTAAAGTCGCAGGCCGTCATACACCAATAAATATTGTTATTGATGGCAAAAAAAATCTTGCAATTATCAAAGACGTTGACATTGACCCTGTTAGGCACACTTATCGACACATTGCTTTTCACACCATTAGTCAAAACGATATCATCACGACCGAAGTCCCAATTGTTTTGGTCGGTAAAGGTGAAAGTGCTGCCGAACGTGCCGGATTAATTGTTTTGCAAGCTATTGAACAAATTGAAATTAAAGCAAAACCGGCTGATTTGCCTAAATCAATCGAAATGTCAATCATTGATCTAGCCACAGACGAAGATAAGATTACTGTTGGTGATATTAAATTGCCAGCAGGCGTCGAATTTGCTGATGCTGATCAGGACCTTGAGCTTGTTATTGCCAATGTCTACGAACCAAGTGCCTTGCAAGCCGAAAATGAGGCTGCGGGTGGTGATCTTGAATCTGAAGCTGAGGTTGCTCCAGCGGAAGCAGAAGTATCAACTGAAGAAGAAAAGACAGACGGAGAGTAGAAGTTTTTATTTTATTCGTCTATAAAACCTCCAGATTGATGTTTCCACAACATAGCATATACACCATTTTTTTCTATCAACTCTTTATGACTTCCTTGTTCGACTATTTTGCCTTCATCAAGTACGATTATCCGATCTAGTTTGGCGATTGTCGATAAGCGATGAGCGATAACAATACTAGTTCGATCCATCATTAATTCCGTAAGTGCTTCTTGGATTAAAGATTCGGTTTCGCTATCCAGGGCTGAAGTTGCCTCATCAAGTACTAAAATTGGAGCATTTTTTAATATAGCTCTGGCTATGGCAACTCTTTGTCTCTGGCCACCTGATAGTTTTATCCCACGCTCGCCAACTAATGTGTCAAATTTTTTTGGCAAAATATTTATAAAATCGAAAGCACGTGCCTTTTTAGCAGCTTCGATAATCTGCTCTTTATTAGCATCTGGTTTACCGTATGAAATGTTTTCATTTAGCGATCGATGAAACAAGGCAGGGTCTTGTGGCACATATGCAATTGCGTTATGTAAATCATCCTGTGTCACACTAGTGATATCTTGCCCATCAATCATGATTTGTCCATCTTGGATATCACTAAAACGTAATAATATCCTAGTCAAGCTGGTTTTACCGGAGCCAGAACGACCAACAATGCCGATATGTTCACCTGGGTTTATGTCAAGTGAAAAGTCTTTAAATAAAGGTGCTTTTGCTTCGTCATGTAAAAACAAAACATTACTAAAAGTAATTCTTCCTTTGTTAACTATTAATTTATTAGGTTTTTCAGGGTCTTTAACTTCAATATCTTCTGAAAGTGTATTAACCATCGGGGATGCATCACCTATGACACGAATAAGGTTTCTTGTGGCATTAGATATATCCCACAGCCTCATTGTTATGCTTAACGTATAGCTTACCATTAGATAAATTACGCCGATGTTTGCTATTTTATATTCGGTTGCAAGAATTGCTGCAAAAAATGCACAAGTATTTAATGTGGTCGTGACCACGCTAAACATCCCGGTCGAGAACAGAACCGATTTCATTTCTTTTTTATTTGAGTCAAACCAACTTAAGTTCTTTTTCCTATAGGTTTCTATTTCAGAGCTAGACCTTGAAAAAGACTTAACTGCCGATATATTAGTTACAACATCAGCCAAGAAAGCTGTTAATTTACTCGATTTAACGGCTACATCTTCGCTTTTTTTAGAGATAGACAGCTGAGCCTTAATTGCAAGAATAGTAAATGCGCTTGATAGTACAGCAATAACAATTGCGTATTGCCATATCATGAAAGATAAGGCTACACAAACTGACACAATTGCTACTAGTGTCGGGACTACAATCCACATTATTGTGTCCCAAAAACGCTCAATAGCGCCGATCAGCTTGGTTGAATTAGATACAGTGCCGCCGCTCATTTTATTCGCATGATAACTAAGGCTCTTTTTTGTTAAGTGAATTAATATGTCTTCGGATACTTTCATCTGTATCCGACAAGTACCAATATATGCAGCTGCGATTGATACTCTTGGTGATACCACGCTAGCCATGAAAAGAATGCAAAAATATACCAATAGTAGCCAAAGGCTGTTATTAATTGTAGCTGTACCATTTGCTATGCTTGATAGTAATTTTGACACAAATATTGGTGCAATAGCAACGCCTAAAATAGTGTTTGTAATCTGGAAAAAGGCCTGTATTGTTAATACGGCTGGAGCAAGCTTCCAAAGTCGGAACATGTATCTAAAGATACTTTTTGGGGGCATTTTTTTTACCATATTTATCCTTATAGTGTTATTTAATTAAAATAGATTTGAGTTAGTTATAACCCGGATTGGTACACGGTTTTTATTTAATATCGCTTCATGATATTGGATATTATAAAGTATAATGGTACTTGATACAATAGAATAATTATTATATGACATCAGAAGACAAACTAAAATCATTACCACGCAGCCCAGGCGTCTATTTTCATAAGGACAAGTCGGGTCAGATTATTTATGTTGGTAAAGCAGCGGTACTAAAAAATCGAGTTAGACAGTATTTCCAAAATACACGTGATATGGACGCAAAAACTAAAGCTTTGGTGGCCGAGATTGCCGATACTGATTGGGTCGAAACAGAAAGCGAAATTGACGCACTGTTTTTGGAAGCCGAGATGGTTAAACGATATATGCCTCGTTTTAATATTTTGTTACGCGACGACAAATCGCTCACTTATATTCGCATTGATATGAAAAGTGATTGGCCGTTTGTCAGTTATACACGTAATCCGGCTGATGATGGAGCAGAATATTTTGGACCTTACTATAACAGCTTTGCGATAAAAAAAGCTTTGCGTTTCTTGCGTCGAGTTTTTCCATATTATGTCACAAAACCAACGTTTGCAAGGGCGGACCTTGTAAACAAAAACTTGACAAATGCTAGTGGCGTGCGTCCAGAGGTCAAAACGCTTGATTTAGACGCTCATTTAGGGTTGTCACCAGTTGGTATGTCGAGTGCTGAATATAAAGTTAATTTGCGTAAATTAATCGGCTATATCTCGGGTAATCGCAAATCAATAATAGTACAAATACAAAAAGACATGGATATAGCCGCAAAATCTCAAGATTTTGAGTTGGCAGCGAAGCTTAGGAACAAATTATTTAACTTGCGAGAATTACAGCAAAAAATAATGTTTGGCGATAAGGAATTCATAGACATCAGTAAGGACGAGG
>CAZCIE010000034.1:0-228 GCA_964498955.1 uncultured Saccharimonas sp. (SeqCode)
ATTACGACCGATTGGCCTGGTGCAACAGCACGTTCGGGAGTTTTTAGATTTAATTCCACGCCGTCTGCAATAAATTTCAAATCTGCATCAATCAATGGTGCACGATGACGAACACGAATTTGATATTTACTCTCTGCAGGCGGTTCATTTATCCAGTGAACATTCGCCAGATTAATTGTTTTGCGCCAAAGTGAATCATCATTCAAATCAGTTGTTACATAAACCTCA
>CAZCIE010000034.1:238-5839 GCA_964498955.1 uncultured Saccharimonas sp. (SeqCode)
TATCCTTACCAACCACATAATATGGCAGACCGCCACCCAAATTTAGGCCATGACGCTGGCCAAATGTATAAAAAATCGCTCCGTCATGATGCCCCAACACTTTGCCAGACTTTTTTTCAATCACATCTCCGGGTTTTTGGTCAACATACATTCCTAAAAAGTCTTTAATACCGACTTGACCAATAAAACAAATACCCTGAGAGTCTTTTTTGACAGCTGTCGTCAATTTTCGAGCTTTTGCCATCTCTCGAACCTGGGGTTTTGTGTATCCGCCAATAGGGAATAGCGTTTTGACCATTGCCGCACCAGTAACTCGATACAAAAAATACGTTTGGTCTTTGTTATCGTCAACTGCTCGAAGTAACTTTCCATTCTTTGTCCGAGCGTAATGCCCCATCGCTATCAAATCGGCGCCATCTGACACTGCCGCGTCCAAAAATAACTTAAACTTTACTTCTTGATTACACATAATGTCAGGGTTCGGAGTTATGCCGTTTTTATATGCATCAATCATGTAATCGACTACCAGATGCTTATATTCTTTCTCAAAGTCAAACACCTTGAAATCAATGCCTAGCTGCACCGCCACACGTTTAGCATCCGCCAAATCATCAGCCCACGGACATTTTATGCCTGGTAAATCTTGGCTCCAGTTCTTCATATAAACGCCAGTGACTTTATAGCCCTGTTCAACCAATAATGCAGCGGCTAGCGACGAATCAACTCCGCCGCTCATTCCAATATAAACTTTTTGCCTTGACGTTATCAAAACAGCTCCAAAATGTAAAATACAATAATTTTTGCAAATTCATTACCTGCCAACCACCAACCACGTGGCGTCAAAAACCAGTACGTTGACCAGTCTTTGTCAGAAGTAGTAGGATGACTTAAAATTGTGACATTTTTAATACGACGACCAAACTCTAGGCTAGCACGTCGCTGATGATAGCCAGAAGTAACTAAAATAGCACTTTTAATGTCAAGTTCTTGAAAAATTGTCTTGGCATTTAATGCATTTTGTTTGGTATTTTCCGAATACTCATCTAACCAAATCGACAGAGGTGGCACGCCATCTGCAACCGCCAATGTTTTCATTGCTGCGGCATTACTGGGACCGGATTTATCCTGTGCAGCACCCGACAAGACTAATTTTTTTGACCAACCATTATTATATAGTTTTATGGCTTCATCTAGCCGCGATTTGGTGTCGCCGCCGCTAACAACAACGATTGCATCAACAACACTACAGCCCGGTTTATCGCCAGGTATTTTACCGCAATCTGTTAAATCATTTGGCTGCAGATAAATGCTTAGGCCAATTGTTGATAAGATTGCCAGGATTATTACTAAAATTATTCGCTGGATCATAATGCTAATCTTTCATATTCTCTTTTTATCTCGGCCACCATAATCTTGCCAGCTTTTTTAGTATTTTCTTTTGTAGACAGGTGCCCAAAAGTCATTCGAACACTTCCATCCGCAAGTTCAGGTGACATGCCAATTGCCGTCAAGACATGCGAACGCAACCCTTTATTGGCGGCACAAGCACTGCCAGTCGAGACAAACACGCCCTTGTTTTCAAGTAAAAAGACCAGCCGCTCGCCATCAATCCCAGGAAAAGATATATGTAAATAACCCGATAGCCGATGTTTCAAATTTCCAGATAAAACTGCGTTTGGAAATGATTTTAATAATGTGTTTTGCAGACTATCGCGCAACTTTACTAATCGTTTAGATTCAAATTCACGACGGCCCGATACCAATTCTAGTGCTTTGGCAAAACCGACCGTGCCTGCAACATTTTCGGTACCGCTACGAAGGCCTTTTTCTTGTCCGCCACCATAAATTAATGGTTTTTGGATGACATGGCTTGCCGCCCACAACAAACCGACCTGTTTTGGACCATATATCTTGCCGGCATTTAATGTCAACATATCAAGGCCCAATCGCGCCACATTTACGTCTAATTGGCCAACACCCTGCGAAGCATCACAGTGAAAATATATCGGAGTCTTGTCGCCAACAGCCTGTCGTCTACGACGTTCCTCTTTTATTACCTCAGCGATACTACTAATAGGCTGTATAGTCCCCAACTCATTATTCGCCAGAGCTATACTTACAAATTCCGTATTTGGTCTAATCGCCGATTTTACACTGTTTGCCGTTATATAACCTTGTTTGTCAGCATTAATAATTGTATTTTTGTGACACTTTGCACAATTTAGTACTGCTGGATGCTCAATATTTGCAGTTATAACGTGGCCCGAAACACCATTAAAAGCCAAGTTAATCGACTCAGTCGCTCCGGCAGTAATTACAATTTCACCAGTTTTTCCACCTATTAATTTTGCTAGGCTACTTTTTGCTGCTTCAAAATCTCGGCGTACATTAACCGCCGGCTCATATAGCGAAGATGGGTTATAAAAATTTTTACCAAAAAACGGCTGCATCACAGCCAAGACCTTTTTATTAATTGGTGTTGCAGCAGCATGATCTAAATATATTAGGTCTTTTTTACTCATACACTAATTATACCGTTTATGCTGCTTTATTTGACATAATCATCAATATTGACGATATTTGACTGTTGGCTGTAAAGTTCTTGCATAACAAGTTTGTGATACATCTTAGTCGCATCATTTAGATTTTTTAGCTCTTCGCCAGATATAAATTCATTTCGTTGATGAATCTCACTAGAACATTTTAATACTTGAGCTTTAGCTGCCATCAACATTACTTCATAGTGAGTAGTAACCTCAGACACGCTACCACCTTCTGATTTAATAAAGTGAGACCACCAGTGTTCGGCTTCTGTCATAAAAAACGAAAAACCAGGGATTCCAAAAATCCTAGCACCGATTTCGCGTTCTTTTTCAATCAAATCAGCTTTTGTCTTTTTTTCATAAAAGCTATTTTTAATCATATTAATACTATTTTTAACCACCCCGTTCCCACGAACTGGATATTTGTACGGCTCCTGCTCTAAATGATACCGACGTGCATTGTCGATTTGTTGTCCACGATTTATCATTTCTTGAAAAATCTCTTCTTCAATTTGCTCGTACTCTAATTTTTTTGGCAACTCTATAACCTGTTGTACTTCAGCTAGGGCCAATAAGACTTTGTCATTCTCAACAATCTCACCTGCATTAATATCAGGCTTAGGCGCAGAATCACCCTCAACACGTGGGGTGTATTCATTACTAGGAATCTCAAAATTAGCTGGATTTTGTTCTGAATTTTGCAAATTAAACATAAAGCCCTCAATTATTAGGTAAAAAAATTATTTTAAAAATTTATGTTTTAAGATTGAATAGTGCCAAAGCATTTGCTGTTGTAATATCTTCTATCACTTTTTCAGAAACTTGTCGGCTTGCCCCACCAAAAACTGCAACATTCCTTACAAATGCAGGCTCATTTATACTACCACGAAAAGGCACAGGAGTCAAGTAGGGCGCATCTGTTTCAAGTAGTAATTTATTTAACGGTACGCTAGAATACATATCTTGCTGAGATTTATCCTTGGTGAAAGTGCTTATGCCGTTAACCCCAACAAAAAGCCCCCTATCAATTCCTTTTTGCAAATTTTCTACCGTATCAGTAAAACCGTGTAATTCACCACGAATTCCAGTATAACTATCAAATACTGGCCAAAAATCATCAAAACCTTCGCGAACATGAAAAACTATCGGTAAATCATATTTTAAAGCCAGTTCTATTTGTTGTTTAAGTAGATTAATCTGATTAGAATGAGGACTGTTATCATAATGGTAATCAAGTCCAATTTCGCCAATCGCCACAATCTTGTGATTATTTTTGTCAATTAACTTCTCTAAGTCACCAATCCCATCTTTGGCATAATGTGGGTGAATCCCGACTGTCGCAAATACATTTTTATGAGCGTTTGCGAATTTTATCGCCTGCTGCGAGTCCTCTATGTTAGTGCCTATACAAATCACCTGATTAACACCATTATCCCTTGCCCGCTTTAATATTTCCTCGCTGTCTAGCGGGTATTCTAATTCATGAATATGACAATGCGTGTCAATTAACATAACCTATGACTTCGTAGCATTTGGGTCAGCAGTATGAACATAAATCCTTGGAAACATTACGCCCTCAAGCGAAACGACTACGCCTGTGCCAAAAATAGACCTAATTTTAGTAGCTGTATCTGGTAAAAATGGCACCAACAAATCACTAATTTGTAACAATGCGCCTACGGCATATCCTAGAACTTCAGATAAATGTGGCGCTGCTTCGGCATCTTTCCCGACGCCTTTGGCAATTTCCCAAGGCTTAACACTATCAATATATTGGTTTAAGCTTCTAACCATCAACCAAACCTCATCAATTGCCCTATCAAATTCAAAACTATCCATACTATGATGATATGTGTCCATGTCGTGTTCGCCATCCGGAATATCACCAATGACTCCCGCTTGATATTTTGTAATCATGCCCGAAACGCGCTGCACTAAATTGCCTAAATCGTTAGCCAGTTCGGTATTATAAGCCGTTTCAAACTTCTCCCAGGTAAAATCGCCGTCATCTAGCGTTGGAATGTGACGAGAAAAATAATATCTGAAAGCATCAAGACCATATGTGTCAATTACTTCGATCGGGGCGACTCCGTTGCCAAGTGTTTTGCTTTGCTTTGACCCATCAATGACAACCCAGCCGTGTACTAACATCTTTTTCGGCAATTCAAGGCCCAATCCTAAAAGCATCGCTGGCCAAATTCCTAAGTGAAAACGCATAATGTCTTTTCCCATAACTTCGACATCAGCTGGCCAATATTCTTGCCAACCTTCGCGGTCTGGATAACCCAAAACAGTAATATAATTTGCAAGCGCGTCAAGCCAGACATACATAACCTGTGTCGGATCATCAGGGACAGGCACTCCCCAACTAAGATTCTTTTTAGGGCGCGATATGCTGACGTCTTGAAGGCCATCTTTGATCATTTCTAAAAATTCTTTTTTACGAAATTCAGGAAATACCTGTATCTCGCCTTTAGCTAGCGCCTCTTTGATGCGATCACCAAAAACACTAGCCTTCAAATAATAATTTTCTTCAGAAAGCCGCTGATATGGCAAATTGTGGTCAGGACAAACCCCATTGTCAGCAGTTGCCTCTTTGTCGGTTATAAAACATTCACAGCCAGTACAATACCAGCCTTCATATTTACCCTTATAGATATATGGTGTTAATTTTTGCCAGATATACTGTACTGCCGCAATATGATGAGGATCGGTCGTGCGAACAAAATCCGTATAACTAGTCTCTAATTTTTTCATTAAATTTTCAAAGTTAACATACGTTTTATCTGCATAGGCTTTAGGATCTAGCCCAGCTTCTGCAGCTTTTGCGGCAATTTTGTTACCATGTTCATCAGTACCTACGCTAAAACGGACTTCATGACCGTTTTGTTTTTGATAACGCGTCCAAATATCTGCCAACAGATAATCCATAGCATGGCCAATATGAGGATCACCGTTAACATACGGGATTGCTGTATTAATGTATAATTTCTTGTTTTCCATTACTCGTTATTATAACAGATAGTTTTTGTTAAACGCACCCAGTCATCAAGGCTTA
>CAZCIE010000035.1:0-5778 GCA_964498955.1 uncultured Saccharimonas sp. (SeqCode)
GGTGAAGAGGTTATGGCGAAGATAAAAGCCTTGATAAACGAAGGTAATATTCGTCGAATTATCATCAAAGACATGGACGATAAAGTCTTGCTCGAAATTCCAATAACTGTCGGAGTAGTAGTCGCAGTGCTTGCGCCAGTCTTGGCTGCGGTCGGTGCACTAGCGGCTATTGTTACAAAATGTAAGATTATTGTTGAAAAGAAGTAGGCGGGCAGCCATTTTTAGGCACGCTGCTGTCTTTAATTATCTTGCTATTTAGTGGTATTACTATTTGTATCCAAATTATGCTAATATATATAATATAAACATAAACCAAACGAGGGATACTATGGTTAAAAAAAAGGTACCAGCAAAAAAAACCACAATCAACAAAAAATCAGTCAAAAAAACAGCGGCAAAACCAATAAAAAAGCCTAGCGCAACACTTAACATTGTCCATACAAAGGCTATGATAATATTTTTAGTAGTCTCGGCAATTATAGGTATTACTGCAACAATTTTATTTATTAGTCCTGCCATAGCCTTAAAGTTTGGGCCATCAAATACTAACGTTTTATCGGCGGACTCATTAAATGAATAAGAAAAAAACAGCAATTAAGACAACGCTATCAAAAAAGCCAAAAGTAATTAAAAAAGTTATTACGAAAAAAGCAGTTAAAAATAAAAAAGTTGTAAATAAGGTATCGGTTGCTAAAAAACGAACGGCTTTTAAAAAAGACCTTAAAAGTTTTAAACCATTTAGGGTATTTATTATTTCGTCGGTGTTTATTGCCGTAATAGCAACTTTATTGGTTGTAGGATCTAAAATTGCATTACAAAACGATGCATCAAGCGATTCGGTCTTGTCGGCAAATTCAACAAGTAACAACACATATAGTGTAAGCGAAGATGATTTATTGATGTTTGCAACATTGGCATACGAGACACCCTCGGTAGTTGTGCCTCAACAAAATCCTTTCCATCCCAATGATCCGGATAGTAAAATTTTTACTCATTATAATCCTGACTCAACCCCGACACAGTTATTTACTCGTTGCCCGGTGATGGTAACTAATTTTACGGTATCAAACCCAGTAGATGACACTCAGAAAAAATGTTTAACGATGGAAGAGACTCCTAAAGAATATGATAATAAATCAGATTATATGTATAAAAAAGAGCATATAGTTGGAGCTGACTATGAAGCAAAACTTCAGAAAGAGAATATTAACAGCGTAAGTGATATTCCTCTGCGTTTTGCGCAATGGGCGTTTGCCGCAATGCTAGGTAAAAACCCTGGTGAGGAATATTATTTTAGTGGCTTAGCTAACTTGGAAGCCGCAAATTCAGAATTCGGTAATTTGCGTGGTTGGGACGCTGTTGAATATTTTGAGTCACCCACACAGGGAGATGGAAATGATTACGGTTTAATATCTGCGGTAACTTTTAAAAAAGGCCACGACATAGTGATTGCATATCGAGGGACGGATCTTACTGATGCCGTTGATTGGATTGGCATTGATGGATCGTACGCATTAAAAAATAATACAAAACAAGACATTCTTGCAAAGCAATATGCCTTGCGAATTGGAAAGATATATAATGAAGGCAACAAAGGTGAACAATATAGGATATATACCACAGGTCATTCACTAGGTGGATATTTGGCTCAGATTGGGGCAAGTGGACTTTTGGAACTTCAAAATAATAACACGGTATCTAATCCCTATAATCTAACAAGGGTTGTATATTTTAATGGGATGGGGCTTTTCTTTTCTAGTAAATCAATAGTAAACTCATCAAACGGACAAATTGCTACACGTGATAAATTAGTAGCATTTAACACTTCGCCAAGCGGAGAAAAAGATGATAAATTATTATTTGTGCATATGTTTGGTGATGTTGTCTCATCTCTTGGTATTCATTATGGTGCATATAAGGAAATGCATGTGTCAAAAAATGCAATGCAAAGCCAAAACATTTTTTATGTTCTTTCATTAGGGACTTTATTTGACAATTATTGTGGTTTATACAAAGTAAATAACTTTTGTTCCACCCTTAGAGATTCTGATCGCTATAAAAATTTCTTATCTTCAAGGTCAAATATAATAAATGGTCTAGGCAAAATAATGTCATTTATTAAAATAAATTTTAATACAACTCAGATAGCAAAAAGTCTTGAAGAGCAAGTTGCTTTAGGCGCCCCTTATAATGGTGTATTGGCATATATAATGACGACACACAAAACAAATAGCTTCTTTTACACAAAGTACTATGAGGATATGGTTAAAAACTACGGTAAAGGTTATAAATATGGAGCGAATAATGTGGACACGGTTGCTGATTCGCCGCAGCTAGCGAATATTGCAGCAGCTGATGGACTAATTGACGACTCCATAACATGGGGTAGGTATGGAACACCACTTTGTACATTTAATTCAAATTATTCTTCAACACACACCGTTACATTCCCGCTTAAGCCTGGCCAGATTTTTGAGGCAGAATATTTGAAATTAGATAAAGAATTGACTGGTAGAATTGTCTGTCATTCAAAATATGGATTCAAGGACATAGAGATATCAAGGGCTAGCGATATATTCTACAGGGATGATTATCCAATTATGTCGTTAAATATTGCTTCTGTTGGTATTCAGAACACAATAGGTAAACAGTTAATATCTGGGGACCCAACGACTTATTATTGGGACGTCAAGATTACGCCTCAACGACAGTCCCTGAATAGAAAAAAGCTTAGGTTAGGTAAGGTCACTGATTTATTCCTTAAAAGTGGAGCAGTAATTGCTAATAATGATGTTGCGAACGAAAATATCCCATATAATCATATAATTCAAACCACAAACGATAATACACCTAGCCCTATATATATTGCCGAGACTCAGCCGATAGTTGTTAATCCTGGGACAATTACAAACGATACAAAGCCAAGATGTTCAATAATTTTGCCATCAAAGATAATCGCGAAAATATGGCCATTTTACCAGTATTATTCTGGGACAATATCGTGTATATCAGATATTCCTATGATTGATAGATCGATCTCAGTCGGAAATATCGCCAGTAGCCCTAGCGGTAGATTAATAATTGACTCAGTAAGTGGTTTTAATTACACATACTCAAGTAAAAAGTATTATTATCGATGGAGTGTTAAGTTTCGTGGAGCTCGATCAAATACTGGCAATGCAAATATTATACTTGTTAATAGAAGTATTTCTACAGCAAATTGGTCAAATCCAATAATATCTTCAAATAGTGTTACTGTGAGTAAGTAGGCTATTAATTTTACTGATATCTGAAATATTATTTAAAAATAATTATGGGCATAGATAATTAATAAGTGGAGGAGCCCTATGGAAAAAGAGCAAATTCAAGATAACATATCTGGGATACAAGAACAAAAAGAAAAACAAGTTCTGAAGAAAGATAACAAACTTATCTTAGTTATAGTACATATTATTTTTATCGGTATTGTGTTGGCTGTGATTGCATATTTATATGTTGGTAACACGACAAAAGATAGCATTATAAAAAAACAAAAAGCAGAGATCGCTACACTTAGTAGCCAAAACGAGGTTATTAAGGGTCCGGTGGTTAACTCAGAAACACAATCAAAAGTTTCCGATGTGGTGACATCAACTAATCTTACCTCTACTGTAGTTAATAATCCAAACGAGACAGTAATATCAAACATCAAAGCCTCGATCAACACAGCAAATACTCAGCTGCTTGAGGGTTACATGGCTACGTCAGTAAATGTAATTTTAGCTGCCACCGAAGCATATGGTGTACAGACCCAGAGCCAGGCAGCGTCACATATAGCTACCTTTATCGGTGACCCAACAAAAATTACTTGGGATTTTAATCTAGGCGCTTCGGTTATAAGCTCATATGGACAGGGTAGTTATGGCCAATATTTCCCAATTGGTGCAACAATTGGGAAGTCGAGTGACAATAAGGTTATTTCAATCTCTTATGATGCAAATGGGAAAATTTATACTGTGTTTATGGCAGCAAATGAGAATTTATTACAATAAAAATTGAGCAAATAAAAGTTTTCAAAGAAAATTCAGAATAAACGAGCTGACTGCTCTTTTAATTGAAATATTTATATTGCCAGTGTTTAGATACCTAAAAGTATTGTGTTTGTGCTAATCTAGATATATGAGTAGTGAATTAATTATCAAAATTATGGCTGATTATGCTTTGATACCAATAGTACTGATTGGTGCATTTGCATTACTTTTTTATATTCCAAAAGGGCAAAGGCTTAAGGCATACAAGCGAATACTAATGGCGGGATTGACAGCGTACTTGTTGGCAAAAATTATTGGATATATTTATCAGCCATCGGGTCTACGCCCATTTGAGCAGCTAGGAACAAGCGCAGGTGCTTCTTTTTTGAACAATCCTGGTTTTCCGTCTGACCACACGCTTTTTATAACGGCAATTACTTGTGCCGTATGGGTTGAGACCAAAAAGAGAGCCATTTCTGTCTTTTTGGCAGTACTTATAGTCGTTGTTTGTATAGGTAGAGTATTGGCGCTTGTCCATACCCCAGCAGACGTTGTTGGCGGAGTAGCTATTGCGCTATTTGGGTCGATTTGGTACTTTAGTGAACGCCCATACATTTTAAGATAAGTGTTATACTAGTTGTATGGAACAAATGCTGACAATCATTTTAGTGGTAGTAATTATTGGCTTTATTGCAATAATATATTTTTTGAATCAACGTCTGCGTGAGATAAAAAGTTCAAGCGCTGTTGAACTACTAAAAAGTGATGTCACAGAACTGTCGCGGGGTATCGGCAAGCTACAACAGGTTGTTGGTGATAAATTAGATAATAATAACAATTCAATGCAGGCTTCAATGCAAAAACAGCTCAGTGAAAGCGCTAAGTTGGTCACAGACGTGACTCAGCGATTAGCAAAGCTCGACGAAACAAATAAGCGCGTTGTTGATGTCGCGGATGAACTAAAAACTTTACAAAATGTGCTGCAAAACCCAAAACAACGTGGAGTTTTTGGTGAATATTATTTGGAATCAGTGTTAGAAAATATTTTGCCATCAAAAAATTATCAAATGCAATATAAGTTTCGTGACGGCGAGATCGTTGATGCCGTTGTGTTTTTAGATAAGGGGCTGATACTACCAATTGACAGTAAATTTAGTCTTGAAAACTATAATCGAATGGTTGGTGAAGATAAAAAGCCCGAACGAGAAAAACTATTAGCAAAGGTTCGTAGCGACTTGAAACTACGAATTGATGAAACAAGCAAATATATCAGGCAAAGCGAAAAGACCATGGATTTTGCATTCATGTTTATCCCAAGTGAGTCACTTTATTATGATTTGCTGATCGGTGATGTTGGCACGGGGTCTAGTGCGCGTGACTTAATTGAATATGCGTTTAGGGACAAAAAGGTTATTATTGTTAGTCCAACTAGTTTCATGGCATATCTGCAGACTGTTTTGCAAGGTCTACGCAGCCTGCAGATTGAAGAGCAGGCCAAAGATATCCAAATACGTGTCGGACAACTGGGTCAGCACATTGGTAAATTTGACGAATTTATGGGAAAATTGGGCAAATCATTAGGCCAAACGGTCGGACATTATAATGATGCACATAAAGAGCTGGGTAAGGTTGATAAAGACGTTGTTAAAATTGCCGGGACAAATGTGTCAGTTGATCCATTGTTGCTTGATAAACCTCGTGACGATGAATAAATAATACCCCGCAACTAGGCGGGGTATTAAAGTAATCAGATTAAGGATTTTATTTC
>CAZCIE010000036.1:0-5460 GCA_964498955.1 uncultured Saccharimonas sp. (SeqCode)
CTTCTAGATTACAAAAATATTGTACAATAGGAATAGGTTCATCGACACTTTTTAGTATAAAAGCGACGAACAGCGATACGGCTAATAGTAAATCAGTTAGACTTGGTAACCTGGCAGGTAGTATAACGGCTAATGTTGATGGAGGTAAGGTAGCCTACACTGCAACAGATTGTAGCGTAGTTGATTGGACAACTGTTGTCGCTGACGCATCAGCTACAGTAACAATTAATGGTCATAAAAAAGCGCAAGCAAAGTTTTGCTATTTGGCACCATCTGTAGGTGTAAATTACAAAATAGATTTTGTTGGTAGTTTTCCTTATGACTGGGGCAGAAATGCGTCTGGCGTGTTGACTCCTTCGAAAGCTGTGTCTGTAGTGGCAGTTGAGGGTGCTCCAAGTATTAAGCTTAATGGTGACGCAACTGTAGAAATAGAAGCCGGTGAAACATATACTGATGCTGGTGCAACTGCTTATGATGTGCAAGATGGAGATATCACAGAAGATATAGATACGACCGGCGCAATCATTGACACGTCTAATGTCGGTGATTATACAGTAGAATATACAGTAACTGACTCAGACGGTCATAAAGTATCTTCTTCAAGAACTGTGAATGTTGTACCACGAAAGATCACCGTAACTGCTAGAAGCTTAGGAAAATTTTATGGCAAAGCTGATCCAGCTTTTGAATGTGATATCACTGCTGGCACTTTGATAGGTGGTGGGACTGATTTAGTAAGTTGTCCACTAGGTCGTGATGATAATGAGAACGCCGGCACATATTCCATCACTGAAGGTGATTTATCTGCTAGCCTGGGTGAAAATTACGAAGTCAACTTTATTGGGGATGATTTTACAATCAAACAAGCTCTGCTTACCATTCAAATTAAAGATGCCACAAAAGTTTATGGCACAGCTGATCCAGCATTTACATATGATGTAGTGATGGGCGAAGTAGTTGAAGGCGACGTCCCAACTGGCGCATTTGAACGAGTAGCTGGTGAAAATGTTGGAGAATATGATATCAAACAAGGAACGTTTACATACGGCGATAATTATGAAATTTTTGTTAACGATGGCAAATTAAAGATTGACCCAACACAAATTACTGTCGCAGCCGATGCTATTTCTAAAGTAGTTGGTAGTGAAGATCCAACACTAACTTACAAGATTACAGCCGGTGCAGTGAAAGCTGGTGATGAGTTAAAAATTGCTATCAGTAGAGCAGTTGGTGAAAAAGTTGGATTGTATGAAATAAACGCTAGCGATCAAGGCAATCCAAATTATATTATTAGTTTCATTAAGGGCATTTTCAAGATTATTGATAAAGCAATTGAGGTTGAGGTAAAAACTCCTACACCAGTCGTATTAAACCCAGTTGCTCAGATAGCCACAGTCGATCAGGGTACGCATTATGATGTGGTAGGCACAGTTGACACTGGTGAGCCTGATTCGGCAGGTGTTGCTGGAAACGAAGAAGGTGCGTCTGTTAAAAGCGCAACTGTTAAAAAAGAAGAAGTCAAAAAAGTTTGGGCAATCTTTGGAATTGCTTGGTATTGGTGGATACTAATTATTGCAGCGTTAGGTGCTTCAGCATGGTGGTGGTTCAGCGGTGCAAAGTCAGATAAAGACGACAAAACGACAAATTCTACAAAATAATAGAATATTGAAATAAATTTAAAGCGAGTCCTAAAATAGGGCTCGCTTTTTTTACATAAGTGTTATATATTGGTATCATCGTGAAAGCGAAAACCAAAATTAAAACCAAAAAATACACCAAAAAGCCTGTTCGCAAGCGTATTCGTCATGCTGTAAAGATGGCAGTTATTCCTAATAAGAAAAATCAATTTCAGCCTCATTTAATCAGAAGCTATGGATTGACGGCAATTGCGTTTATTGTAATTGGTATGCAAATGGGCTATAACACTGCATTGACTGGTAGGGTATTAGGCACAAAAACTACAATTACAATCGAAGATTTGTTAAAACAAACAAATGAAGTCAGAGTAGGTTATAAGGCAGGTGTATTAAAAATTAACAAAAAATTAAATGACGCGGCGTATTTAAAGGCAAAAGACATGTTTGCAAATCAATATTGGGCGCACGTGTCACCTGATGGCACACAACCATGGAAGTGGTTTGGTGATGTTAATTATAATTATGCCGAAGCTGGCGAAAACTTGGCAAAAAACTTTTCGACAACAGGCGCTACAATGACGGCATGGATGAATTCACCAGGGCACAAGGCAAATGTATTAAATGCTGATTATATTGATGTTGGTTTTGCTGTTTTGGACGGAGAATTAGATAATCAACCAACTACATTAGTGGTGGCTCTTTATGGCCGACCCGCAGAGAGTGCAGTCGCTGGTGCAAAAGCCGTATTTTCACAACCAGGCGCTGTTATTGATGGTAATGTATTAACTAAATTTGCAATTGCTTCGCAGTCTGTGACGGCAGTCGCGCTGGCGGGGATCGCACTAATAACATTTGCTACGTTTGTGGCCGGTTTGGCGCACGCTTACAGACAAAAACTACCATCGAAAATGCGCCAATCATGGTATCGTCATCACGGCTTGCTTAAGGCTGCGGGTCTGTCAGTGTTCAGCTTGGTGATATTGTTCTTTTACGGCGGTGGACAGATATAATTGGTAGGTGGTAGGTAGTAGATAGTAGGTGGTAGAATCTCAGATTCGTGAATCTCATTTTCGAGTCTTGTTTATAAAACCCATATCTGTTATAATTATCAAGATTAATTAAGTAAAGGAAATATTAAATGACAAAAGCAGTCGTTAAGGTCGGTGGAAAACAATTTATTGTAGCCGAAAAAGAGACCCTCTTGGTGGACCTCCTCCCTGAAGGAACAAAAGAACTCGTTCTTGATGCACTGTTGGTTATCGATGGCGATAAAACGCAGGTCGGCAAACCAACTGTCAGTGGTGTTAAAGTCACTGCCAAGGTCGTTGATGACTTGGTCAAAGGCGATAAGTTGCGAGTTATTCGTTACAAAGCCAAAAAACGTGTTCACACAGAGATTGGCCATCGCCAAAAGTATAGTAAGATCGAAATCGTCTCAATAAAATAATACAAAATAACCTCTGGCAAAAACTAGGGGTTATTTTTTATGTTTGGCATTA
The DNA here is from genome assembly GCA_964498955.1 of uncultured Saccharimonas sp. (SeqCode). Taxonomy (GTDB): domain Bacteria; phylum Patescibacteriota; class Saccharimonadia; order Saccharimonadales; family Saccharimonadaceae; genus UBA1547. The sequence goes on from CAZCIE010000036.1 coordinate 3,137, forward strand.
TTACTCAGACGCTCGCTACAAACTATTCACACAATTAGCACACTCTACGTGTGACTATCGTCAGCACGTGGCGTTCGGCTGCCTGGGTGGCACAGTCTGATTGAATGAATAGTTTGTATCGAGTGTTGCGCATGCTAGGAGACTTGTGATTTCTACCATATACCATATACCAACTACTATCTACTTTTGAATTTTTTTTTGTTACCGCCTATGTTATAATTGAATGAAACGAGGGGATAAATTAACAGTGACAATAGTAATATCAATCACAAATCAAAAAGGCGGGGTAGGAAAGACAACGACAGCTGTTAACCTTGCTTATTATATTGCCAAAGCAGGCAAAAAAACTTTATTAATTGATTTTGATCCCCAGGGTAATGCGACTAGTGGTATGGGTGTCGACAAACAGGATCTACAGATGACAATGGCTGATGTTGTGATGAACACCAAGACTTTAGATGAGGTCATCATTTCTACAGATTATCGTAATTTCTTTTTGGCTCCTTCGACGCCGATCTTGGCCGATGTTGAAGTTCAGTTGGCAAATGCTGACAAACGTTTTTCGCGTTTGCGTATGGCTATCGAGGCGAATACCAATAATTATGATGTTATTATTATCGACTGTCCGCCAAGCCTGAGCTTACTGACAGTTAATGGATTAATTGCTGCAAAGTATGTGTTACTACCGGTCCAAGCCGAATTTTATGCCTTGGAGGGGCTGGGTCAATTACTTGAAACTATGAAGCTTGTTCGAAAGGCTATGAACCCAACGCTTGATTTGTTGGGGGTTTTGCCGACAATGATGGACACACGTACAAGCCTAAGCGGCCAGGTGCACGAAGAGATAAAAAAACATTTTCCAGGTAAAGTTTTTACAAATGTTATCCCGCGTAATGTTCGTTTGGCCGAAGCGCCTAGCCATGGTTTACCAATTGGAGCATATGACAAGTTTTCAAGGGGGGCGCGGGCATACAAGGCATTCTCAAAGGAGGTACTAGATCGTGTCAGCAGTTAAGACTACTCAAAAACATGGGCTTGGACGTGGTTTCGAATCACTAATCCCTACAGATTTATTAGATGAATCATTCGATCCAACTGCTCAGCAAGATCAGCAGGTTAGTGATTTACGTCAGATCAAAATTGATCAAATTATTGCTGATCCAAATCAGCCCCGAAAAAACTTTGATGATGAATCGCTTGCCGAATTAGCAGCATCTATCAAAGAGCATGGAGTTATTCAGCCAATTATTGTTGTTCCGTATAAAAACGGATATCAGATTGTTGCCGGTGAGAGGCGATATCGCGCATCAGTAATAGTTGGACTTAAAAAAATTCCGGCATTAGTTAGGACTCTTTCAGCTCAACATAAATTAGAGTTATCATTAATTGAAAACTTACAGCGTAAGGACTTAAATGCTATCGAAACAGCAATGGCATATCTGAAATTGCGCGATCAATTTAACTTAACAACCGAGCAAATTGGTGAGCGAGTCGGCGATTTGGCCAGTACCACAGTGGTTAATAGATTGCGTTTGTTACAATTACCGAATTTTGTTCGCGAATTATTGGTTAATGGTAGCTTGAACGAAGGCCAGGCTCGAACAATTATTGGGCTTGACGAAGAGACATTACGAATAATTGTGCCACGCATTATTTCGGAAAGTTGGAGTGTCCGAAAAATAGAACAATTTACTGTAGACTTAAAGAAAAATCGCGCATCAGGGAAAATGCCGATATCAAAACAAGTAAGCGAAAATCCATTTCAAAAACAAGTTGACCAAATTACTAAGCGTCTAAATACAGAGGTAAAAGTCCATACAAACACTCGTGGTGCAGGTTATATCAAAATTGGGTTTAAAGATGAAGCCGAATTTGACCGATTGCGTCAAATAATTGGCTAGACTAATTGAATAATCGAATATTTTGGAATGGGTATAGCCTAATACTGACTGGGCCAACCACATCATACAGCGGGATTGTGCCTAGTCCGTTTCGTGAATCATATGAATATGATTCTTGACGGTGATCGCCCGAAACAAATATTTCGTTATTAGGTACTATCATGTCGACATTGCCGTTAGTTGGGCTACCGGGTTCGCCATTGTTTTTATCGTCTGGATTAAAACCATCAGGTGAGGATGAGTTAAAAACAGTGTATTTACCGTTTTTTAATACCACTCGTTCACCTGCAAAAGCAATTACGCGTTTAACAATGTATTCGTCGCCCATACCTATAGCAAATTTAGGGTTTTTAAATACAATAATTTGGCCTCGATTAGGGATATAATTTTTGTTTTTTATTTTAGACCAAGTAACACATAAAC
>CAZCIE010000037.1:0-5438 GCA_964498955.1 uncultured Saccharimonas sp. (SeqCode)
CGCGCAGCGTTCGGGTGAAAACTGCCAGTGGCAGTTTGCAAGGCCGGAAGCCGGATTGCGAACGCAACCGACTGAGGCGGGGTCGCGAAAAATTCAGAATGAATTTTATCGTGACGAGAGGTCGTCAGTTTAAGTCTGATCACCCCGACCAAAATTATCTTGGTCTTTTCATGGCAATTTTACGGGCCATGTCAGCAAAACGGTCGTCAATAACGTTTCCTTCAAATTCACCATATTTATTTATTACTGCTCGACGTATCAAAAAATCAGCAATTTCAGGGTTTTTGGGCAATAATGAACCATGTAAATAACTACCAATAACATTTTTATATATAGCCCCTTCAGTTGCGCTAGCCTGGTCGTTACCCGCACCGCGCCGAACAATTCCCAGCGGCTTTACATCTGGCCCTAATGTCGTTTGGCCGCTGTGGTTTTCGTACCCAATGATATCTCCAAATTTATCACTATGAGTAACAACGTTGCCAATTAATCGTTCTGACCCAGCTTGGGTTTTTGCATCAAATAACTCGATTCCGGGTATAGTGTCTTCGCCAGATGTTTTAAAATATTTGCCAAATAATTGATACAGGCCACATATCATTAGCATTGGGGTGCCATTGTCTGCCATTTTCTTTAGTTTTGGTCCAATTTTTATCAAATCCGATTTAATTTTATCTTGACCACTGTCTTGACCGCCCCCACCGACAATAATATCGACTGATTCAGGGAATTTATCGCCTTGGTTATAATCAATAACTTCGGGTTCATAACCATGCCACTGCAGCCTTCTTTTTAGTGTCAGGACATTGCCGTAATCGCCATAGATGTTCATGTCTTTGGGATATAGGTGCAAAATTGTAATTAGTTTTTTTATCATTTTATTACCTTTACTTTTGTAATTAGTGATAGGTATTTGCGAATCGATAACATCGCAGTGTAAGTGCAAAAAATTCGCATTGGTTTGTTGCCAGATGACTGAATAAACTGACGCAGGGCAATTGCTATGTTGGTATTGACGTTTTTAATTGGCACCTCGTCATATTGTAGCCTTAGGGCCATGTCGTATGCCCGGATACCAGACACTTCAGCCACACCGTGGCTAGCCAGACTACAAAAATCAACATCCCATAACCACGACATATCTCGACCGTCGGCAATATTGTCATTTATGGCAATCATTGTGGCATAGCCATCTGGTTCAAATGACTCTAGCCCCAGCTGAAAACCAGATGGGTTTTTTACCAACACCAGTTCGAGTGGTCTTCCGTTCACTGATAACATCTCTCCACGTCCAAATGCTGGCTCGACGTTTGACAGTGCCGTAATCAAGCTTTTTTCGTCTATATTGTCGCCCATAATTGCCCTGACATAGGCAATTGCAGCAGCGGCATTAAATACATTATAGGTCCCATTTAGTTTAAGCCCAGTCTTAACATTTTTGCCATCAATAACAAAAGTTGCCGAATTGTCCGAAAAACTATCCAATATTACATCAGCGACCTGGTGGTCATTTGGTTTTGCGTCGTGAGAGTGCAACATATCATCACTTGGGAAGTTTTGAAGAAGTTTTTTATTAAGCCCAAAAAACACAGTTTTTTTATCAGGTATTGATTTTGCGATGTTAAATATTAACGGGTCTTCACGGTTCAACACGACTGTATCAGATGTCGCCATGGCAACTTTTTTCAACAGCCCAGCAGTATAATTTATCTCTCCAAAACGGTCTAATTGGTCTCGCATGACGTTCAGCAGCAGGCAATATTTAGGTGGTATTTTGTTTACAAATTGTACTGCATGAGCTTCGTCAAGTTCAAGAACGGCTATGTCGGCATCAAGTTTGCCATTCATTTTAATATCACCAAGCAGAGCCGCCGCAACGCCGCGTGTAAAATTGCTACCAGTGCGATTTGTAAAAACTTTCAGACCTTGGCTTTGCAGCAGCTCTACGACGATTTTTGTGGTTGTAGTCTTGCCGTTTGTACCACTTACCACAGCAACTCCAAGTGGCAAAGTTGCCAAGGTATGTTTAACAAAGTTTGGGTCGATTCTTTCAACAACTAAACCAGGTAGAGCCGAGCCGCCACCGCGCAATTTAGCAACTTGTTTCACAGTTTTTCCTAATATTGTGACAAATCGTTTCGACATGTAACCATTATAGCGTAAACTCAATAATATTTAAAAAATAACATTAGCACTCTTGACATGAGAGTGCCAATTTTCTATAATTATTTATAGAAGAGAATTCTCTTCAAAAGTATAATTAATAATAAAAAGGAGGTTATTATGAGTAACTTAATTAAATTTGATCCGTTCGCAGAAATTAGAGCCTTGCAGCGACAATTTTTGTCAGATGATTGGTTTGTGCCAGCAAAAGGAATGCAAATGCCAACAACCGATGTTTATACAGAAGGTGATAAACAGTTAACGGTAGAGGCACATTTGCCAAATTTTGACGAAAAGGATATTGATATACAGGTCGAAAAAGGGACATTAGTAATTCGAGCCGAAAAACACGAGCAAGAAACTGACAAAAATAAAAAGTACGTTGTTCGTGAAAGCAGTAGTAGCTTTTATAGGCGAATAATGCTACCAGAAGTCGCTGATGAAGAAAAAATTGATGCAAGTATGAAAGATGGAATTTTAAAGGTTACGGTTCAGTTTAAAAAGCTGCCAGAGCCAAAAAAGATAGCCATAAAAAAGTAAATATATGATAAGGGCCCGCTCAAAAAAATATGAGCGGGCCTTTTTGTTTTAGCGCGGTTGTCGTGCGTGACCCACATGCCATGCGATAGTACCCGTTTTATTCATTTTACATCTGTAGGGGCATTTATACGCGACCATCCATGAGCTGCCACGGGCATTCTCAAAATACTTTGCGCGTTTTTTTGCCTCCGCCTCTGTAAGTTTATCTTTACCTTCGCATGAACTTTTTGTTTGCGGTTTTTTACCGCTGTGCTTTTTCTGGCATTTCAACAATCTCACCCCTATCATTTTCAACGGTAGGACTACTATAATACAATATAAAAGAAAACTCAATAGTTATGTTGTAGACATAAATATTAAAATTTTCATGTAGCTAAAACAGCAAAGTTGAGGTAATAGCTCACGACTTTGGATGTGAATTCAAGACACAAAGTACGATGGGTCTTGGTCACTGATAATTTGCCATGCAAATTTCATCGGTCACTTCTAGCGACCCCGAAACTTCGCGATTGGCAATCAATTGCCATCGGAAGGTTTCCTTGCGACCCGCCACTGGCGGGTCTCACCCACGACCTTGGATGCGAATTCAAGACACAGCGTACGGCCCATATGAAAAACGAAGGCATAAAGCCTTCATTTTTCATATGGGGCGAACGATGGGTCTTGAACCCACGACCTCCGGATCCACAGACCGGCGCTCTAACCAACTGAGCTACATTCGCCATGATTGACTATGATATTGTAACAGATTGCGAACTTTATGAGAATACTGATATAATAGTCAATACGCGGGTGTCGTATAGTGGCTAATATACCTGACTTCCAATCAGGTGACGCGAGTTCGATTCTCGCCACCCGCACCAATTATAGAAATTCTGTTACTCCTGATATCCAGCCCATCATTTTTCGGTGCAATCTTACTCCTTTTTCGGGATTGTGATTGCTTGCTACTGATATATGCAACGTTCCGTTTGGTGTTTTACCAAACTTTTGGGTTTTCTTATCTAAGCGTCTATCAATTTGTGTCTTTCGAAATTGTTCCTTGGGCAACTTTGTGATGTTCATCCAATATTTCATGCTCTCAAGTTCGTCTGAGTCGGGGTATAAGTGCATCGCAACAGTAATGTTTTCATCTTTAAGTTCAAAGATTTCACGTAGCCATTTTATAAATAAGCTAATAACTTTAGGGTCAGAATTAACTAAACGAATCTGCTCTTGCGTTTTAGATCCTTCGCCAATCCACAGGCCCAATCCAATCATCCAGAGATCACGTTTAGACATCTCCCCGATTTCGGTAATTCCTTTAGCTTTTAGCTCAGATATCTCATCTAGTCTAATTTGTCTTTTACGTAGTCCATAGGTACCCTGACCATGTTTTATGCGATCAATTACTTCTTCGTTTGGAGTGTATGGCAAATCTTTAAGCCAATTGCTCAAAGTGCTTTTACTAATACAAAGTTGATTACTGATTAGGCTGTATGACATGCCTTTTTCTCTTAACGCAATAGCTGTTTGTTTTTCAAATCTCATAGTACCATCCTATCAGTATACATATGAATGTCCAAATGCCAATTTGCTATTGCTTTTTTGAAGTGTTTGTGATATAGTGACACCATGCTAGACGCGTAGCGATATATTCGTGTAACGTTTGGTAAATTTGTACCTTGGAGGAAAAAAATATGGAACCCACCACTGGCACCACGACAGCCACTTACCCGCTGCCCTCTAAAAAAAGGGCAAGGCAATTTGACTTCTGCTGCGAGCATGCAGCACAGCAGACTCTCTCAATCCTTATGGCGACGGAAGTCGCTGCTCAGGGAAGGGACGGATTTGTCTGGTATTTCCTTAAAAGGAAGAGGACAAAAGACCAAAAGGACTTGGCGTGCTTGTTGGCACGTTGCTGCCTTGCTAAAGGTTTTGTCCCGGACACGATTTTAAGGGATAAGTCCGATAAAACTGGATTTATCGACGACGTGTCCGAAAAGATCGGACCGTTGGTACTGGGCAACACTGACGGGATCAACCAAGCTTCATTGCCTATTGAGGGCGAAGTTGTGGTTGAGGATGGCTTCGTCAGAATAAATGTCCTGCAACAGCGCAAGCTGCTGTATGTGTCCTATGAGATGCCCGCGACGGAAGTTATGGCGGCTATCGAAAATTACGTCGCTCAGCTGGGCGCAAAACAGATTTGTTTTGCATCCATTGTTGGCCCGCAGTCCCAGCAAACCCCTTCCAGATTTTCCCTGATTTTACTCGACAAGAAAAACAAAATTCTTTAAGAGTAAATCAAAATTAAAGGAGGCATCAGCCAGATGCCCAACTTTTAATAAACAAAGGCGACATCAGCCAGATGCCGCCTTTAAAATTGCTTAAAATAATCTATTCAGCTGCTTCAGCCGCTTCGGCGTCTTCTTTTGTGACATGAGTTGTGCCGTGTGGGTGATGAGATGGGGCGTAGATTGAATATACCTTTAGGGTTTCTGCGCCAATGCTTTCTAGGTTATGCCAATTGCCAGCTGGGATGAAAATTCCGAATGCGTCCTCGGCGGTCCAAGACTGCATATTGTCCTTGTCTGGCCCAATTGAGACTTTGGCTGAGCCTTGCTCGATTCGCAAAAATTGGTCGGTGTCCGGGTGAACTTCTAGGCCAATATCGTGGCCTGGTTGAATTGCCATTAATGTCATTTGCAAGTGTTCGCCTGTCCATAGAGTAGAGCGGTAATTTTCGTTTTCGA
>CAZCIE010000038.1:0-5360 GCA_964498955.1 uncultured Saccharimonas sp. (SeqCode)
TTAACTTTAGCGACGTCATTAAATTGTTCCAGTATTACAAAAAGATTATAAAAGAGCTATAATAAACGTAAGCGTTATAAAATATTAGATAAATGAAAGGCTAAATAATGAAACAGTCAATAATCACTAAGCTAAGTATCGTATTCGTGGCTATCCTTGGATTTGCACTAGTGCAAACTAGTAATGCGTCTGCTCTGTCGGCGTTCGTAAGCTGTTCGCCAACGACAGTAGTTACTGGCGCAACGTCTACTTGTACATTCACGGCCAACGCAACCGGAGACAACATTACTGGAGTCGAAGCAAACATATCTGTAACCGGCGGCGCTACACTTGGCGCCGTTTCTGCCCCTGGATGGAAAAACTTAGGCGACGGTGGGTCACTTAGTTTAATGAGTGAATCGGGCGCAAAAGAAGGCGATAAAATTACCGTAGCATCGTTTACCGTGACAGCTGGTTCAACCGCTGGCCAAAGTGGCCAAATATCAGTTGAGGCTATTAGTTTTACCAATTCGTCTTGGGCTACCTATTCTAACATCGCTCCTGCCAGCACAAGCATTTCAGTAACTGCTCCTGCAGTAACAGTAACGCCCGCCCCAACGACACCAGCAACTCCAACTGCACCAAAGCCAGCAACTCCAAGACCAAACAATTCGAGTCCATCAGCAAAAAGCAACAATGCAAACTTAGCGAGCCTAGAGCTTGACTTCGGAAAACTTGATTTTAACAAAGATACAATAGACTACACCCTAAAAGTGCCGTTTGAAACAATTAAGATTGTGGTCACGGCGACTGCCGAAGATCCAAAGGCAACCGTAGCCGTCACTGGTGGTGGAGAACTGGTCTTGGGCGATAATACCGTTTCAATCCTAGTCACCGCCGAAGATGGTACTACAAAAACCTACACTATAATAGTCACACGACAAGAAAAGGTTGCCAAAGCAGTAACCGTAGTCAAAAACCAGGCAAAACTAAGCACTGCCGCAATAACAGCCATTATTGGAATATTTTTAATTGTGATAGCTGCGATAGTAGTCGGAGCAATCTTCGTCATTAAACACTTTAAAAACAAAAAATCTGGCACTATCACTAATAGCCCAGCCGAACATCAAACTGGCTACACGACAGACGATACCGAACAAATAACAGGCTTAGAACAGCCTACTCCAACTGGACAAGACCAGGCTTATCTTGGCGAGAGCGCCGAAGCAACTTCGTCACAAACAAATTCAGAAGCTTACGGTGATCCTGACACAAACGCTACGCCCGTAACTTCAGAAACACCTGATTATACCCAGCAACCTGCCCCAGCTGAACCGGTCACTCCAACCGAGCAAATAGCGCCAGTTACACCAGCCGCTCCAGTTGATACCGAGCCAGCCGACGACACACCACCAACAATTAACTATTTCCAATAGTAATTAATTGTTTAATATTCTCCACCGCCAATTAGGCGGTGGTGCTATAATAAACTTAAGTAATAATGTATTCTTAATACTGTTAGCATTAGTTAGGAGATAATATGCAAAAAAATGATGACGAGCAAAAAATCGACAAGCCCGCTTCTGACAAGAAAAAGACTAAGTTAAAACTAATCGTTGTGCCCATTATTACAATCGTCGTGCTCGGCCTAATTATGGCAGCCGTTTTTGCCGTAATAACTATTATGGGAACGACAAATAAAAAGCCCGTACTTGGTGAAGCAGATTATGGCACACCAGTAAATCAGAATTTTACCGACCCGTATTTTTATGCTTGCATAATTAAAACTTTAAATGACAACATGATTAGTGGTAAAGGCGACAGAACCTATACTCATAATGCTTCTGATGGAGAGTTAGAGCAACTAAACATCTTAAAATGTAATAGCAACGAAGAAGCTGATAGCGAAACAAAGATAAAAAATGTAAAAGGGCTGGAAAAACTAACAGGCTTAACGCAAATAGAGTTAAAAAATAATGAGCTTACTGAGATTAACGTTTCGACAAATCCCGATCTGGTCTTCCTTACACTATCCGGAAACCAGCTAGCTACTTTAGATATCAGATCTAACACTTCACTTGAAAAGCTTTTTACAGAAAACAACAAATTAACCAGCATAGACACTAGTAAAAATATCTATTTAGAATATTTATCATTGTCCAATAACGATATTACGGGTGTTGACTTGACTAATAATACCGCTCTAAGGTCATTGTCTTTGTCTAGCAACAAGATTGATAATATTGACATATCAAAAAACAGGCTTATCACACTGCTTAAGCTAGACAATAATAAACTCTCAAGCATAAATCTTACCTACGAAAATGGCGAAGAAACACTTCCGTTACACGAGGGCCTCAGGACACTTCATGTTGCCTCACAGAAAACTGCATTCAATAACCTTGACGTTTCAAAAAATGTAATACTAGAAGACTTGGATGCATCAAGCAACAATATAAGTAATATTGATCTTAGTGCTAATAAGTCGCTTAAAACACTTAACCTGTCAATAAATAAATTAACAACTATTGATGTCAGCAACAACGAAAATTTAACAAAATTAAATTTATCAAATAATCTTATTGTCAGCCTGGGTGAAAAAGGAGTTGCCAACAATACGCTTTTGGCAGATCTTAATTTATCAAATAACCAATTAACAAGCATCGGCGATATTGTAATTAATAACGATAGCCGAACGGGTGGAGAAAATGGTCTAAAAAACAATATAGTTCTGGAACACCTTAATGTATCACAGAACCCTCTCGTCACACTAGATATAAAAAACAATGTCAACCTGAAAACACTTAATGCATCTTATACCTTTTTAGCCGACCTTGACACTTCTTCGAATAATAAACTAGAGTATTTAAACCTTCAATCAAACAACCTAAAGACTTTAAATCTAACGGAAAACAAATTACTGACTCGGCTTGATCTAGCAAATAATCAAATATCAGCAATTGATATTAGCAAGAATATAGGACTTAAAAAACTCTCATTATCAACTAATCCATTAGGTGAAGTATCACTTGCGACAAATGCAATACTAGAAGTTCTTTACATTACTGGCACCCAAATATCTGATATTGATATGTCTACAAATACACTACTTACAGATGTTGATTTATCCGACAACCTATTGACGGATATTAGCTTAAGCAATAACCCTAATATCAAGACCATTAGCTTATATAAAAACAAACTTAAAGGGCTTGATATATCAAAGAATGCATCTATCAAATATCTGAATATATCAAAAAATAATATTACAGCCATAGCCATTGGTGCGGACAATTCACTAAACTTTGTTGATCCAACCAGCTTCATATTCCACGATAACCCAAATATTGATCAGATTACTATCAAAGATGACGGCAAAAGCATATCCCTAGACCTAAGAAATGGCATCACAATTAAGTCGGGCATAATAGTTAGTGCTCTTAGTAGCCAGACTCTTAGTAAATTATTGGCTGCCGTTAAAAATTTTGGAGGATACGAATTGCAATCACTTACTAGTAAAAATGGGGACAAATTAATATCTTCTGATTTATTAAAAACAAGCGATAAACTTATTATCACAAACGGCCTAGACCAAAATTTTGATCTGCCAATCATAGTCAAGGGTGACGTCGTCCCTGATGGAGCAATAAAAATTAATGATGTAGCAAAATTATTCCAGCATTATATGGCTACAAAACTCATTACCAATGACGAAGAGTTATCGGCTGGTAACGTCGTCAATGATGACGAGATAAAGATCAACGACATAACCAAACTGTTCCAGTATTACATGGGCACAATTAAAGAGATATAAAAAAATATCAAACATAATAAAGGAAAATATATGAAGAAAAAATATTTAATATTATTACTCCCAATGATGCTGTTTGGTGTGGTTTCAAAGGCCGCCGCACTACCATCAGCCACAGCCGAACTTAAATGTGCTCCTACAACAGTGAATACCGGTGGGACGACCACCTGCACACTTTCGGGTAACGCCCCCGGTGGCAACGTGCTGTCAGCAGAAATGAAAGCGCCAAGCAGCAGTAATGGCGTAATCGGCACAATAACAAATCTTTTTGGTGGGATGGCCGGGTCTAAAGATGATACTCTATTTTATGTCGATGGTGTAGTCAAGCCTATCATCTTCCCGATCATCTCATTCCCTGTCACTATTAGTGCGGCAGTTGGCCAGACAATAACAATATCAGTAAACGATATCGAATTTAGTTTTGATACTGATGACATAATAACGTACGGATCTGCTAGCACAACTGTATCTGTTGTAAGTCCGACAACAGTAACACCTCCGGCTACAACAACTACGACACCTACCGCCACTACGACAACCCCAAGCTCCACCACAACAACCAATACACCAGCAGCGACAACCACCACGTCTGCGACAACAACAACCAGCACGGCTACGCCCACTAAGGCAAAAAGCTCTAACAACTATCTTTCCCTGATATCCCTAAGCACTGGCATAATCGCCTTCGATAAAGACATCACAAAATACAGTACAACCGTTCCGTTTGACATTACCGAGATTTCGGTTATGACAGCTCCTGGCGACTCAAAGTCTAAAGTGTCCGTATCAGGCGGAAAAGACTTAATTGTTGGCGATAACACGATTACTATTACCGTCACAGCCGAAAACGGAGCAGCCCGAACCTACACCATTACAGTTAATCGCCAAGCCGAAGGAGCTGTCCTATCTAGCAATAATAATCTATCAAGCATCCAAATTGAAAAATATCCATTACAGTTTTCAAAAGACACACTAAACTATAGTCTGTCAATAAAAAATGAATCAGAACTAAAAATCAATGCAATTGCCGAAGACAATGGCGCTGCCGTTACAATAATTGGTAACAAAAACCTTAAAACTGGCAGCAAGATACAAATCACCGTTATTGCCCAAGATGGATCAACCAAAGAATATACAATTAATATCGTCGCAAAAAAAACCAACATAATTGCTGTCATCGCTATATCACTTGGCGTCGTAGCGTTAATTGCGTTTGGAATTTGGGCAATAATAAAGAAAAAACGTAAAAAAGACGATAATAGTGGGCCTGTTTCATCACCCGCACCGACCGGACCCCCAGCCGGACCGATAAACAACAACCTCTTTAAGTAAGATTCATCTGCAATTATATGTTAAGATTTATGTATGAGAAAAAGTCGGTCTGACATAATTAACAAACGCTCGGTTAAAAAAATTAGTGCCAAAACTCGAAAACGCTTTGGCATAGCCGCACTGTCTAGCGGGCTAGTAGGGCTTGGCCTGATCACAATCTTCATATTTATCCCTGCCATATTACCATCAATTGGCAAAAAGCCAGTGTTGGGAGTGACTGTTAGTGGTCCACCGGCAA
>CAZCIE010000039.1:0-5015 GCA_964498955.1 uncultured Saccharimonas sp. (SeqCode)
CGCTACCTGTAGCGTACAGACCACATATATAGCGTGTCTAGCGATTCTTCTTCAGCATTTCTTCAATTTTGTCCTTTGTAGTTGCCCCAGATATTGAATCAATAATCTGACCATCTTTATAAACCAAAAATGTCGGTAAACCGCTAACACCCAATTCTTGAGCAAAATCCATTTCAGTTGATGCATCTAATTTTACAACATCAAGCCATTGACTATTTTCTTCAGAAATATTTTCAATAATTGGTTCTAACCCGCGACAAGGTCCACAAAATGGAGCCCATACATCTAGTAAAACAATATTTTTTGATTCCAAAACGTCTTGTTGAAAGGTTGCTTTTGTAGTTGATTTCATAATCTTCCTTTTTGCCTTAAGTAATATGTATGTAATAATAACAATTATTATTGACATACGCAACATATAGCGTTTATACTACCAACCATACACAACATATGGGGGTAGGGAGAAAGAAAATATGAAAGAAGAAAACAGACCAGTATCACCAATTGAAGATCTTGAAAGGTTGTCAGAAATTTATAAAATAGGGGCCGACATACCGGAGCCACCAGCAAATTTGGCCGAGCCTAAACTGAGCGAAAATTCATGGTATATCGGCAAAACTCGCTATGCTAAACGCGACGCTGATGGCAACCCAATCGAAACACCTAAGCAGATGTTTTGGAGAGTCGCTTATAATATTGCTGCCGCTGAACGTCTTTATGGCGATGAAAAAGCCCATATTAAAATGGCCAAAACTTTTTATAATGCTATGATTTCTCGAAAATTTATGCCTGCAACACCCATATTACTAAATGCCGGTAAGCCAAAAGAACAACTTTCATCATGTTTTGTTTTGCCAGTGCCAGACAGCTTAGTCGGAATTTTGCAGTCCGCAACAGATATGGCCTTAATCCATAAATCTGGCGGCGGAACAGGCTTTTCTTTTTCACAACTTCGTCCAAAAAACGACATCTTATCTTCGAGCGGTGGGTCGACAACCGGGCCGATCTCATTTATGCAAATGTACAATGACATAACATCATCTATTCGCCAGGGTGGTGTCAGACGTGGAGCAAATATGGGCATTTTGCACTATAATCACCCTGATATCTTATTATTCATGATATATAAATTAGACGAATTTTCTCTTACAAACTTTAATATTTCTATAACTACTGAACAAGCATTTTTTGATCAAATCAAAAAAGACAAAGAATTACTTAGTGATGATTATGAAAAGAATCTTGATTTTGAATCTATTGTAAACGAGGCCCGTGAGGCTCTACAAACTAGAGATATGGACTATAAACAAGTTTTACTAGATGCTGTTGTTAAACGACTAACCGAATGGTGTAAGGAAGAAACACCTGGCTATGGCTATCCACTGATTAACCCACGTAACGGTGTTGAAGCTGGCAGATTAAACGCTAAAAAAGTTTTCGATCTGATAACTCGTTTTGCATGGCAATATGGTGACCCAGGAATGATATTTATTGATAGAATTAATAATTCTCGCGCAAACCCAACTCCACAACTTGGCATGATTGAAGCTACTAACCCATGTGGAGAGCAACCGCTTTTGCCATATGATGCCTGTACTCTTGGTAGTATTAACCTAGCACTTTTTGTAGATAAAAATGATTTTGATTGGGAAGCCTTAAGGCAAACAACTCACTTAGGTGTAAGATTCCTTGACGATGTTCTCGACATGAACGAATATCCAATCGACAAAGTACGTGATATGGTGAAAAAAATTCGCCGAATCGGTCTAGGTATTATGGGTTTTGCAGATGCATTACTGGCGCTAAATATTGGGTATAACACTGATGAAGGCGTTGAAGCTGCAATGAAAGTAATGAAATTTATTCAAGAAGAAGCAGACATTGCATCATCAGAGCTTGCCTTGACACGAGGAACCTTTCCAGCCTTTAGTGGGTCAATTTATGATAAACCAGGCCAAATAAAACCAAGAAACGGCGCCAGAACAACAATCGCCCCTACCGGCACAATTGCAATGCTAGCAGATGCATCTAGTGGCTGTGAGCCGTTATTTGCACTAACTTATGTAAAAAATACCATAGAGGGCAAGCGAATGTTTCAAACCAGTCCATATTTTGTTGAAGCCCTTAAGCAGCACGGCATATATTCTGAAGAGATACTTGAAAAAATTCAAGAAAACAAAGGATCTATCCAAAATATTGATACAATACCTGCCGATCTCAAAAAGACTTTTGTGGTTGCAGGTGATATTAGTCCAGAGTGGCACCTAAAGATACAGGCCGCTTTCCAAAAATATGTTGATAACGCGATTTCTAAAACTATCAATTTTAGCCACGACGCAACAATTGCAGATGTGCGAAATGCCTATATAACATCTTACGAATCAGGATGTCGTGGAATTACAATTTATCGAGATGGCAGCCGAGAAAAACAGATTCTTGAAACCAAAAAAGATTCATCATATTTTGATAAGCTGTCCGGAAACCAAAAGTCGATAGAGACAATGCCCATTGACGACAAGCTTGAGCTTAAACCAAGACCAAGCATACTGAATGGAAAAACATACCGAATCTCTACCCCACTTGGAAAAGCTTTCATTACAATCAATGAAGACGAAAATGGAAATATTTTTGAGGTGTTTATTAACGTTGGTCGTGCCGGATCGGATATTACAGCTGACGCCGAAGCAATTGGCAGATTAATATCACTGACATTCCATATTCCTTCTGAGTTCTCTTCGGCACAGGTCGCTCAAGAAGTTATATCTCAACTTAAAGGCATCGGAGGATCCAACTCTACTGGCTTTGGCGCCGATCGTGTCAGATCACTTGCTGACGCTATTGCCAAGGCACTAGAGCAATATCAAGCATCAAAAACCGCACCTGAACCCGATACCAAAGAACAAGTTGAGACTGTACCTATTCCATTATTTGAAAAACCGTCTCAATCCAAGGGTCGTGCCGATATTTGTCCTGATTGTGGAGCAGCCGCTTTTAGAAATATTGAAGGTTGCCATAAGTGCGAAATGTGTGGTTTCAGTAAGTGTTAATAATTCAATAAAATAACGGAGATATATATGAAGAAAAAAACCATAATACTTATAATTTTAATAGTCAGTTTATTGGCTTTGTTCACTGCAATAAAATATCAACAACCAAGTTTTATCTTTGAACTATTTTCAAAAACTAAATCGACAAATAATGGTAAAACGATAACTCACAATGGCGAAACTGGCAAAACAGCACTTAAGGTATTGCAAAAAAATGCAAAAATATTGACTAGCGGAACAGGAAAAAATGCATTCATAACAAGTATCAACGGTGTTAAGGCAAATCCAAAAAACCAATACTGGCAATTGATAGTGAATGGCAAATCGGCATCTGTTGGTGCAGGTAGCCTAATCACAAAAGATAGTGATACAATTACTTGGGAATTGACTTCATTCTAGGAGAAATATGAAAAATACTATATTTAATAAAAAGAATATCGTCGTTTGCCTTAGCTTGATCGCCACAGCTGTAATTTGGCGACTGATTAATCACCAATACCAACTAGCACCAAATCTCGAGATTGTCACGACAGCTACCGTTTTGGCGGCAATAATTATTGGCACTAGAGCCGCCGTAACAGTTCCACTTGCAGCAATAATTATTTCAGATTTGTTTATAGGCAACTCATCAATATTTATTTTTACATGGGGATCATTTGCATTGATTGGGCTATTCGCAATTTTATTAAGAAGGTTTAACGACAATGCGACCAAGCAAATAGTCGGTTCGTTGGGCTTCGCAATATCTAGCTCCTTTATATTTTTTATAATTACAAATCTTGGAGTTTGGCTACAAGGCTGGTACCCAATGACATTCGCCGGCCTAAGCACTTGTTTTACTCTTGCAATACCTTTTTATCGCACAATGCTAATTGGAAATTTAATAATTGTGCCTGTTTCAGTTTTGGCATATCATCTAATAAAGTTTCGCCAAAAAGCAAGATTGTTAGTAATCAATACCCTTAGCCGCTAATACTTTATCATCAAAGTGATGTTTAATTTTTGTCATAGTCGTGGCAATTTCCACTTTATTAATTAATGAGTCTGGGAAATAACGGCCAGTCAAACATAAACTCGTGGCTTTATCTTTTTTTGAAATTAAATCCTTAAGGTCAGATACTGTTAATAATCCATCATGAACTGCATTATTGATTTCGTCACACACGACCAATTGATATTCTCCACTAGCGGCAAGAGACAAAGCTAATTTATATGTTTTTTTAGCTTCATCTATGTGCTGTTTTTTTGTTACATCATTACTTAATTTTCCTGCTTTGTAAAAACCTAAACCACCTTTGTAAAATGTGAGTTTTTCTTTGTAAATTGGCAAAATATCATAAATAAAATGGTCTTCGCTGACTTCCCATTGTTTGATAAATTGAATAAACGCTACTTTATTGCCCGCCCCTAATGATCGGGCCATCAAACCCAACGCAGCGCTAGTTTTACCTTTTCCTTCACCAGTATAAACTACAACAATGCCATCTTTTTGTATAAAATCTTCAAACATTTTATTTTCTTAACACATTTAAAATAAAAACAACCAAGTTGAAAACGCTCCTGCTGCAGCCGATAGCATCATAGCGAACACAAGCAACGCCTTGTTGCCAATACCTGATTTGTTATCGTGCCCCATAGGCTCGATTGATTCCAGGCCAACTCTTTCAAATGCGCCCGAATGATGCTGTTCTGTCTTATTGTTTGGCTCATTTTCAGGCTCAAACCGGACCGGTTCATCAACCTTAATGCTTTGAATTTCTTTGTCTTCATATTCTGAATTCTTCATGACACCCCCTAACTGTGTTTATGCATGCATAACTTTATTATCATTTATTTATGTATATTATGCAAAACTTTAATGTCTGACATAAACAATTGATGGATATATACCACTAAACTTCAATGTACCATCACTCTGAAAGGTGGCGGATTCGGCTTGCAGATTATCGGTTTTGTTTATAGCATTTG
>CAZCIE010000040.1:0-5015 GCA_964498955.1 uncultured Saccharimonas sp. (SeqCode)
TCACCGACTGAGGCGGGGTCGCCGGTAAGGTGACCAAGTCCTCTCTCGCGTACCAAATAAAAAAGATGGAGAATTCCGTCTTTTTTTGTAGCCTAAATTATTAATAATTATCAAACTTTACGCTATAATAATAATGTGAAAAATACAAACTATATTCATCAAATCGCTCAACAAATTCGCACAAAAGTGCATCCAAATGAGGCAATCGTAATTGACAAAATGACTGACCTTTATTACGCATATGCAGTCCTTGCTCTTTCCAAGGGTAGCGCTGTGACAGACGAGGATATTCATAACGCTTGGGCTGCCTGGTCGGCCGAACACAATCCAAAACACGAATCATTAAAGCCATTTTCGGATTTATCGGCCGAGGTCCAATCATACGACAGCAAATATACTGCAGCTGTGCATGAAGTTGCCGATTCCTTAAATCAAACTAACAGTTAAAAACACATATTTTTGTGTATTGATATCAGACATTTAAAGTGTTATATTTTCTCTATCCTAATATGGCTTTAGATAAATGGCTTATAGGTGTAATTTTAAAAAAGGAAGTGAAATCGTTGGATATTAGTAGTGATCATGTTAATGGCGTCCTAGTCTCCAAACTATTCCCTGACAGCTGGCCCATATCTATTCCTAGCGTATCAGATGCAATTTCGTTGGGTAAAACAAATATACAAACGGCAATAAATTACTGGAAGTATCTTGTTGACGAAAATGATCAGTACCTGCCCGAAAAGTGTTGTTTTGACAAACCAAAACAAATCACTGAAAACATTCGAGTTTGGGAAAAAATTCGAAAACAGTCAGTAAAAAGTTATGTTCAATCACATTTAGCAGCAAAAGCGCTTTGTCGTAGGTGTCCGCTTAATGTAGAGGCATTTGCTCAATTGCACAATATTTCTTGTGACTGCAAAAATCTAATTTTGTCGGGTGAATGTGGATATTCGCAATGTATATTACGTTCTGGTTCGACCGATATTATAGACAAATTAATTAGTTATCTAGAAAATGTCAATCAACAATATCTTGAGGATTCTGCTGGAATTAAGAAAAAAATAAATGCGCTTGAATCTTTAAGGGGATATGCTAAAAATGACGTACTTGATCTTCCATTTGCTCGGCCTAATCTTGCCTACTTAAAATCAGACCGTGTCATGTTTTTTTATTGGCCTTTTGACAAGTTTATCGAAGGCGAAGTATTAGATACGTATATGGCAAAAGACAACAAGGAATTAATCGCAGTCGTCGTAGTCATGTTTAAGGAGCAGATTACCTTGGGAAAGAGCTCAAAAACTCACACGATTAGAACACGAGATCCGCGCTTAGTTAGTAAACATGAATATATTTTACTAATCAAATCTGAGGAAACAGCAAAATTTTATGCAACGCATTCTGGGAAATCGCCGTATTTTAAACCGGATCTATTTTTACAAACAGTTATGCGGGATCAAAAAAATAAAGATTCTATCTTACGTGGTTATTATCACGTTAATGGGTCATAAGCAACTTCGTAAAAATCGCAAACAGCCCCAGACAGTATATTGTCTGGGGTTTTTAAATTACAGTTATATATTTTTACTTTAAAGATATATAATTCATACATGCAAAAAAGACAAATTGGCGTACCGCCGCATAAAAAACCATGGCCGATTGGGGCTCAGTATGACCCGGAACTACTCGCAAATGGTGATAAGCGTAATGTTTTGGACAAATATCGGTACTGGACGGTCCAGACGATAAAGGCTGATTTGGACAAAACCCGTGTATCTTTACACGTTGCTATTGAAAACTGGCAAAATGACCTAAATATTGGCACAATTGTGCGTGCCGCCAATGCTTTTAACGTGCAAACTGTTCATATAGTTGGCAGACATCACTGGAACCGCCGTGGGGCAATGGTGACTGACAGATATATGAATATTTTGCATCATGAAACGGTTCAGGACTTTAAAACCGCCATGCAGGCCGAAAAAAGGGAAATTTATGCCATAGATATCGTCCCTGGGGCCGTGCAACTGTCGCAGGTGCCTTTGCCAGCTAAATGCGTGTTAGTGTTTGGTGGCGAGGGCCCGGGCCTTAGTGAGGCTATGAAGGCCGTAGCAGCCAAAATCGTAAAAATCGAACAATTTGGGTCAACTCGGTCCGTTAACGTCGGTGTCGCAGCAGGTATTGCGATGTATGTTTGGGCTCAACAAAATATCTTGGATCAAGTTAAATAGGTCATAATTACCACTGGTCCGTCCTGTGAAGGTGTTATTTTTTGCATGTTTTATAATGAAGGATCTAAAGAATCGTTGTCCAAGAATATTCAGCTTATGGTTGCTATTTAAACATTATATGTGTTAAATATACGATAGACTGCAAGCAAATATTAGTGAAGGGAAGTGTAGGTCTTGTATTTTACAAAATCAGTCGTGGTAAGGGCTTGCATCTATACCACCGGATTTAGTAAAGATGCATTACATGTAGGTAGCGTAAGTTTTATGATCTATGTTCGCGCATTGCGTAACCTAAGTGGCCTAAGGCCATGGCAGATTGCCAGAACAATGCACTGTGAACTTGGTCAGGTCTATGATGCACTAATCGTTTCTATTAATCCTAGTCGAGACGAGGCCTTGTGTCAGACTTACCTACGGGCTGTTAAAGGAAAAGCCCAAGAAATCAGCGACGCAGCCAACAAAAGCTCAAAAAAGAGCAAAGGCCCGGCATCCTAGCAATGGATAGCCGGGTTTTTCATTTGTAATAATGTAATAAAAAGGAAAAACCGGTACACCACATGGGTATACCGGCAGCTTATTTAGTTTTATGTTTACGCAAGTGTGGGCCTAGCCCCGGGAGGGATCTTGTGGGGAGTGCCCACGGATATTTCTCCGTTTTGCTGTTGGGGTTCAGAGATTTTGCCATGATAAGGCGGCAGGCGCAGAACATTTTCCCGTATCTCCAAGGCGTGCTCACGGAACTTGGTTTTGTGAATGCGGGTTTTTTTGGGATTGCCTAGGCTCTGCTTGGGGTGTGCCATTGGTTCGGCCCTCTTTCTGTCAAAATTTTTTGCGCTAACAACACAAATTGCGTTGAGAACGACGAACTAAGCTAAATGTATTAATTCAGTTCGTCGCCCTCAATAAAAACTAAATTATTAAGGAACATTAAATACTGTACCACAGATGGGCATAATAAGCAATACCTTAATGATCCAAATTATTTCAAAAGTTTATTGATTTTTGCTTTTTGGACGTAAAAAAGGTAAAAGATTTCTAATATGCCAAGTGTATTAAAGATAAATAATACAAAAAACCAAGGTTTATTGTTTTTACGGGCAGCGTTCCATAGACCTAATAGCTTCCAAAGCATAGACCAAAAGATTACTAAGACTAATATTGGTATGCACCAAGTTGGAATATTATTTTCTATCATTCTTTAATTATACCACAATCATTTAATGATGCTACTGCTTGCATAAATCTGCAAAAATATGATATATATAGCGCCAGAACCTTAACATTATTAGACGCATTTTTGTAATTGGTGCTTTGTATTTGTTTTGTAACGAATATAGAGCGGCAAGTACAAATATTTAAAAAGGAATGGTGATTTAAATGGGGTATTTTATTGTAGGGAGTATAACGCCACCTAGGCAATACAGGCCAGAGGTGATGTTGAGAGCTCTACAGGACGAATACGATGTTTCGCAGGAAGTATTACTTAGCGGAAAAAATTTATCAGACGAGAACGTTATGCGGTCAATCTATTTAATTAATAAGTATTGCTACTGCGATCAATTAAAGCCTATGGAAACTTCGGTAATATTTGGTTGCTCAGAAGCTTATGTCAGCCATGTGATTAGAGAGACCGCGCGCTTGAGAGTGAATATCAGCGGTTGGTCCGACCACGTTAAACGGATTGAAGGCCGCGCTCAGATTTTGGAACGAGCTTTTGACCCAATATTCAAATTAAATATTGTTCAGCAAAGAATCTGTTTTCAGATTCTTAATGAGACCCAGAACCAATTCAAGATTAAATTATCTGACCTATTCGATGATGATTCAGATCTCATAAAGTCAAACAGTATTATGATGGTTCGGCAGAGATTGGTGTTTATCTTTCAAGTCGTCACGTCGATAAATACCCAAACGGCTATTCGACAGGCACTTGGCATGGACGTGAATGAGTTTGCCGAGGCCGGCCAAGCCGTGACCGCCAGAATGTCAAAAAATGAAGACTTTAAAAAACGGATTGCGGAATTTGTGAAAAGCTTTTCTGCTTATTCCAGTGATATCGCATAAGCGTCTAATAATACTATAGGTTCAGCCCGACATATATTGTGCCGGGCTGAATTATTATTAAAAACTTGTAATAATCTGTTAAAAAAGTAATAATAGGTTTATGAGTCTATCTTCACAACCATACAAAGGGACGCGCGATTTTTATCCAGCCGAAAAACGAATTCAAAATTATATTTTTTCTGTCTGGCATAAGGTTTCGCGTAGTTTTGGTTACGAAGAATATGGCGCTCCGATTTTGGAGCCACTTGAGGTTTATGTAGCCAAAAGCGGTCAAGAACTGGCTAGTGAGCAAACTTATACTTTTACAGATCGTGGTGACCGAGTTGTGGCAATTCGTCCCGAGATGACGCCAACTATCAGCCGTATGGTTGCAGCTCGCCGTCAAGAACTGGCTTACCCGGCTAGGTTGTATTCGATTGCTAACTTTATGCGTTATGAGCGTCCTCAAAAGGGTCGTGAACGTGAGTTCTGGCAACTAAATATAGATATTTTTGGTGATGATGGCATAACCGCCGAGGCCGAAATTATTACGATGTCAGATCAAATTATGAAAGAATTTGGTGCTAAAGACAGCGATTACATTATTAAAATTAACAACCGCAAATTGATTAATCTAATGATGGCACAGTATCTTGGGCTTGATGGTGCTAGTTCGCTAGCGATGGTTAAATTATTTGATCGTCGAAACAAGATCAGTAAGCAAGATTTTGATGATCAAGCGGCCGA
>CAZCIE010000041.1:0-5006 GCA_964498955.1 uncultured Saccharimonas sp. (SeqCode)
CGAGAGTTTTTCGGTTCCTTTTTACGGCTAAAAAGGGACTGGTCTTTGGTTCTTTGCCAAAAGAAAGAACAAGAGATTTGCTGATGGAATGAATAGGTTGTGGCGAGCGACTTATGCAAGAAATTTATATATCAGTGCTTACCTATTAATTTAACCTTGCGGATCAACTTTTTCGCGAATGGCAAAACATTACTAAACAGTCCATACCAAACAGATAGCGGCTTTACAAAAGTGCCAGCCAATTGCGTCTCGGCGTCTGCCCAGCCCATCTTAAAATTAGATACTCCCCCATCAATTAGCCCACCAAAATCATACCGACTCAGTCCCCACTCTTTACATTTGCATATCATCGCCCATTTCAACGCATAATTAGCCCGCATATCTTTACCAACATCATTCATCCCACCATATAGTTCGAACGCCACATCAGCACTTATCGCCATCCATAAAAAGGCAACCGGCTGATTTTCAACCAATGCCACCAAAATCGGCGCATTCTCGCCCATCGACTGATAGATATCGCGGTAATAATCGTCACTGTGCAAATCAAATTTCGCCCTCTCGGCCGTCTGATGGTACAAATCCAAACAACCTTGCAGTTCTGCCTCATTTTTGACCGTTCGAATCACAATTCCAGAACTACCAGATTTACGGATATATTGCCTGGTTTTTTTGACCATAGATGCCATCAATTCGTCCTCGGACTTGGTCAAATCTAGGACTATCGTTTCGGCCGGTAATATACGGTTTTTCGACTTTACCCAACCGTCAGGCACAGTATATTCCACGCTATCGGGCTCAATCTGCAACAATACGCTGTGATATTTTACACGCACATACTGCGCCAATTGATCTAGTAGTTCTTCGCTGCCACTATCCCCTACTACGGGGCCACGCGGCACATAAGCAAGCGACCTAAAAGGCCAAGGTAATCGTTTAATTAACACCTGTACAGCAGCCTGCGGTTGTTCATCATCGGACATCAAAAATACCCGTTCGGCAGTCCAGCCGTGTTTTGACTTAGACTCTCCCCAACCCCACAATTGCAACGGATGACCACCGTTATCTAATACAAAGTCATCCCACTGCCCTTTATCTGTACATACTTTTATTGTTGACATATCTCTATTATACATCAGGTTAGAATAATATATTCTTTAGCCTATATTATGCCCGAATAACGTGATATAATTATAAGTGAAAACAAACACGTGAGGGGCGAATTTTGTCAGCTTTTCGAGTTCGTTTGAGAGCGTTTTTAAGATAGAATCTTTTTTCACGTGGAATACAACATTTCTGGATAAAAGCAAGGGCTTTATGAAGTTAGCAAAGATATACGAACCAAATCAATACGAACCAAGCATCTACGCCATGTGGGAAAAATCAGGTGCTTTTAGGCCGTCAGGAAAAGGCGAGCCCTTTAGTATTGTTATGCCACCGCCTAACGCTAACGGCAATTTGCATATTGGACACGCCTATACTGTTGGGCTAGAGGATATAATGACCCGCTTTCACCGAATGCGCGGCAATAACACAATCTATATCCCTGGCGCAGATCACGCAGGATTTGAAACATGGGTTGTTTACGAACGAGCATTAACAGAGAAGGGGATGAGTCGATTTGACTTTACACGCGAGCAGTTATATTCGCAGGTTTGGGACTTTGTGGCCGAACAACGTGGCAATATGGAACTACAATTACGAGCCCTGGGCGCCAGCTGTGACTGGGACAGCCAAGTATTCACTTTGGACAAAAAAGTCATTAAAACCGCCTTTGCAACATTTAAAAAACTGTTGGATGATGGGCTTGTTTACAGAGGTGAGCGTATCGTAAATTACTGCACGCAACACCAAACCAGTTTTGCTGATATCGAAGTCAATCACAAAAACGAAAAAAGTAAATTATGGAAAATTGCCTATATGTTTGCAGATAGCGATGCAGAAATTGTCATTGCCACAACTCGACCAGAGACAATCTTGGGCGACGTTGCCATCGCCGTTAATCCAAATGACAACCGATACATCGACGTAATAGGCAAATCAGTAATTTTACCGCTAACAGATAAAAAGATTCCAATTATTGCTGACGACTACGTTGATATGACATTTGGTACCGGCGCGTTAAAAATTACGCCAGCGCACGACCCCAACGACTTCGAAATTGGCAAGCGACATAATCTGACCCCTGTTCAAGTTATTGGTTTTGACGGATTAATGACCAATGTGCCTGACAGATTTGTTGGCAAAGACATTAACGCCGCTCGCAAACAGATTTTGGACGAACTTGATAACGCCGGGCTTAGGCGAGGCGAAGAGAATATCGAACATGCCGTCGGTCACTGTTACAAATGCGACACGATTATCGAGCCAATGATTAAAGACCAATGGTTTTTAAAGATAAAGCCGCTTGCCGAAAAAGCCAAAAAGGCGATTATGGCTGGCGACATTACGTTTACCCCTGACAGCAAAAAACGCATATTAATCCAATATCTGGACGGCTTGCGCGACTGGAACCTTTCACGCCAAATTGCTTGGGGTATACCAATCCCGGCTTTTCAAAGTGCAACAGATGAAAATGACTGGATTTTTGACGAACGGGTTGACCAGAAAACGATAAAAGTAGGGGGTAAAACCTACAAGCGCGAAGAAGATACTTTCGACACCTGGTTTAGCAGTGGCCAATGGCCATTTATCACAACTGACGTACCCGAAAAAGGCGACCTAAGCCGTTTTTATCCTACAAGCGTTATGGAAACCGGCACTGATCTGTTAGACCGTTGGGTTGCCCGAATGATTATGTTGGGCCTTTATTGCACTGGCAAAGTACCGTTTAGGCATGTTTATTTGCATGGCATGGTACTAGACAGCAAGGGTCAAAAGATGAGCAAAAGCAAAAATAACGTTATTAACCCAATGGCCGCCATTAGTCAGTACGGTTCGGACGCCCTTCGAATGGGTCTAATCGCTAATCGCAGCGCCAGCCAAAACCAAGCATTTGGACTAGAAAGGGTAGTATCGGGCCGAAACTTTTGTAACAAATTGTGGAATATCGCCCGATTTGTCGAAGACAAAATTGATGAGAACACTAAAACTGTCACACCAAAACCTATTAGCATCGCTGACCACTGGATAGTCGGACAGTTAAATAAGGCTACTACAAAGGTCGCAAAACAGATTGAAACATACCGATTTGCCGAAGCTGCCGAGACCGTTTACCACACAATTTGGAACGATGTGGCCGACTGGTATATCGAATCATGCAAGCTAGCCGACAATAAGCCGCTGCTGGCTTGGGTGCTGGACACGTCACTACGCATTGCGCATCCATTTGCGCCCTTTGTAACAGAGACGATTTGGCAAACATTGCCACTTCATGACGATTTGTTAATATCAAACACATGGCCAGAGAAACTAGCTTATAACCAAATTGCAGCAGGTGAGTATAACAAATTGAAAAAACTGATTACCGAAATCCGATTCGCAACCGCAGATTTGCCGGGTAACGACAAGCCTAATCTGTTATTTATGGATGATTCATTAATCGCTGACAACACCGATTTGATTAAAAAGCTGGCTGGCGTCGCCAAAGTAGATTTAGTCGACAAACCACAAGGAATACGTCTGGCCAGTAGTGGCCGTGAAGCCTGGTTAGACATATCGGCCAAGACTTTGACGGATCATCAAACCAATTTGCAGAACCGATTGTCCGAAACTGAGTTACAGATAGAAAATCTGCAAAAACGACTAGCAAACAAGGCTTACATAGCAAAGGCACCCGAAAAACTAGTTGCCGAATCAAAGGCAGCCCTAGAACAAAAAACAGCGCTACGCGAGCGCCTGCAAAACGAACTTGAAATAATAAAATAACTAAAAAAGCCGGCCGTTTACAGAGATAATCTGTAAACGCCGGCTTTGGCTGTACGCTGGGTCGTGGTACCGTTTCGTCAGACGATTACCGGTAAAAATAATGTCCCTTACCGGTAAGCACGCTGACGCAACCTTCGATGACTCCTTCGTCATCGCCGTTGACAACATACCCGATAAACCAGACATCTTTGTCAGCGGTCTGGTGAAAGCCATTAACAGTAACATGGCCCAGTCCTAATAATTGGACAGCGACCTCCTCGCCATCGACGCAAATAGAGACAGGGTTGGTCTCATCAAAAGCGCCTTCGGCTGATTTTATCATCGCTTCAACCGTTAAATTGCTTTCAAAACTGCGCTGTCTTTCAGAAGGTGTTCCAATCTGTAAAATATCTGCTTGGCTGTACCATCCTGCTTTTTCTTGTGGATCGTACCAACCACAGATAAAACCTAGCTCGTTTGTCTTTGCATAACCCCAGAACGAGTAGCCTCCCTGGGCAGCATATACTGCTCCAAGAATTTTTACAACAATAACATTACCTGCTGGACGGATAAAAACCGCCGCTAAACCAACCTCAAATGGAGAGCGGATTAATTGGAAAAACCCTTCGTCCAAATGAAATGTCGTAAAGCTATTAGTTTTCGACCGGTTTTTGATCCATGACCCGATATCTACTGCTTTAAGCATAGATATCACCTCTTTCTTTTTTAAAATGACCACTTTCATGGCCAACCCGCGGTCTCCCGCAAATCGTCAATGATTATATATCATTCTGTGTGTTCTGTCAATACGCATTAGTAGGTGGTAGGCAGTAGATGGTAGTTAGTAGAAACTCAAAACAACCACATTGCGCACATAATATGCCGTTCTGACGCGCCCTAAGGGGCATTATAGGCGTTATTACGCCAAATGTGAGTATTTGCCCGTTTGATAAACATAAGCGCCCTAGGGGCTTTTACGTGGCTAAACAAAAAAGCGCCTCGTTATTGGCGCCTTTTTGGTTAATCCAATTCTATACGGTTGGTTTTTCGATGCCTACGGCTAAATCAGTAGCCTGTTTGGACAGTTCCGCCAAATTAGCAGCATTTTGTTCTGGTGTTAGCAAAGGAGCTTCAGGCTGCGGTTCAGGTGATGGTAAAGG
>CAZCIE010000042.1:0-4893 GCA_964498955.1 uncultured Saccharimonas sp. (SeqCode)
TTTTTTTGTGGGCTAATCGAACAGACGAGATCAAGAAAGAACTTGATGTAGAATTTTTTTTATTTAATAAACATTACACTCCATACACAACAAATTTTGGCAGCGAATTGAATTCACAAATAAAGCCACTATTTTTGTTTGATTTAATAAACTTCGTAAACCTAGGTGGCGGTACGGGACTCGCGGTTCGAGATTTTGAATTATCCGAAGACGAAGACAACGTATTACTTCGTACAAACTTAGAAAACGTCGGCAGGGCAGAAACGATGTTGCATTTAATTGAACACCAGCGTGGTGATATTGTTGAATTTAGCGAACAAGAACATGAGTTTAAGCGTATAAAGGGGATCTTGGCTAGGTTCACAGATAAGTCTTCGCCCGATAAGCCATTTTATTCGGTCAAGTTAATTTCGCAAGGTAACGTGTTAAAGGGCTCGACTGCATGGGAATTTAAGGACGGCAAATTTGGGATTTTCCAAGCTGAAGTTGGTGTTAAAATTCCAGCTGATAATCAGGTGCTGATAGTCGATAAAGATATCTTTATATTTAACCAAAGTAAGTTTGAGCGGTTGTTTAATTACGATTACAAAAAGCAGGCGTTGGCTGATAAAAAGGTTGAAGAAATAGAGAAAAAGTTTAGGCTTAGTTTTCCAGACGGCTTAGATTTGCAAACAATGGTTCGCGATCGACGCAAGACGGTTAATAAGCTACAAAAGGTTGAGATAGGTGATATTACACAAGAACAGTTAGTTAAATATTGTGATGACATGGCGCTTGAATTGATGACTGATGACTCTGGTGCAATTATAATTATGGATGGTAATGATTTGGATGTTTTTGTAAATCTGATTAACGAAGATTATATCACCGCCGAGATAACCGGTCGTCGATATGAAGTAAAAAATAAAAAACTGCTTGATGATCCCGAAGGCGAACCACCTAGGGGAAAAGTTTAGGCGCCCGCAATTACTTACGTTTTTATCAACAGCACACTCTACGTGTGACTGCGTCAGCACGTGGCGTTCGGCTGCTTTGCACAGTCTGTTGTTAAAAAGTAAGTAACTGCGGGCTTTGTCTGCGGAAATCTAAAAGATGGGCTATAATAATTGTAATGAAACAAGACCAAGCGCTCGAGATAATGCTTTCGGGAGAAAGCGTGTTGCTAACTGGCCCTGCCGGGGCGGGTAAGACCTTTATTTTAAACCAGTTTATTCGTATTGCCCGAAGCGAGGGCAAGCACGTGTCCGTGACGGCCACAACGGGCCTGGCAGCCACACATCTTGGTGGCACAACGATTCATTCATGGGCGGGAATAGGTATATCGGATGAGATAGAATCGGGCTTTGCTGACAACATGTCAAAGTCAAGGCGTGAGATTATCGAAAAAACAGACATATTGATAATTGATGAAGTTTCGATGTTGCATGATTTTCGTTTGGACATGGTCGATCAGGCTTGTCGAATTGTTCGAAAGCGTGATGAGCCATTTGGCGGTATACAGGTAATTATGAGTGGTGATTTTTTTCAACTTCCGCCAATTAACCGTGGCGACAGTCGGGCTGGTGGTTTTGTGGTCAATAGCCAAGTTTGGCAAGAACTTGAACCTGCGATTTGTTATCTGGAAGAACAGCATCGTCAAGAAAACGGTGAGTTACTGGATATATTAAATGCCATGCGAGCCGGTGAGATTCGTCGAAATCACGCAGATACATTGCTGTCTCGAGTCGGTGTTGAGCCGGCAACAGATGAATTAATGACAGAGTTGCACACTGTGAATGTCGATGTTGATAGGTTGAACGATGAAAAACTAGCGTTAATTGATAGCGACGAAATATTTTATACACAAGCAACAACTGGTAGTAAAAATTACATCGAATCTTTACAGCGATCGGTTTTGGCGCCGACTACTTTACGTTTAAAAAAGGGTGCACTAGTTATGGCTGTAAAAAACAGCGCAGACAAAAAATATGTTAATGGCAGCCTTGGAACAGTTATGGATTTTGAACCTGTTACAGAATATCCAATTGTAGAATTTAAGAGCGGGAAAGTTGTTACGATGTCACCTGACACCTGGGAGTTGCGTGATGGAGACAAAAAACGGGCGAGCATTAGCCAAATTCCACTGCGTCTAGCGTGGGCTATCACGGTCCATAAATCACAAGGTATGACGCTGGATGCTGCCCGAATTGACCTGCGAAAAGCCTTTGTCGAGGGTATGGGTTATGTGGCGCTTAGCCGAGTAAAAAACTTGAACAATTTGTATTTATCTGGCATAAACCAAATGGCGCTGCGAGTTAGTGAGGATGCGCAAGTAATCGATTTAACACTTCGCGACAAGGCTGCCAAAGATATAAAAAGATTTGCTCATCTTAAAGATGCCTCAAAAAAACGTAAATTAGCGTTGCCAAAAAAAGAAAAGAAGGCCAGTGGTTGGGCAGAAAAGATTGCCAAGATGCGACTGACTTATCCGAACGCTTTTAGGCCATGGCTGTCCGAACAAGATGCTATACTAAAAGAGAAGTTTCAAAATGGCGCGACCGTCAAACAGCTGAGTGATTTACTTGGCCGACATGAAGGCTCAATCATAGCAAGGCTGCAAAAACACTTCGGAGAGGACGTAATTCAAAATGAATGATCCGTTTACAAAATATGATATAAAAATTGCCGTCATTGGTGGCGGAACTGGCAGTTTTACTATCTTGTCAGCCCTAAGAAGTCACACTAAACAGTTAGCGGCGATTGTAAATATGGTAGATGATGGTGGTAGTACGGGCGTCTTGCGAGATGAATTTGGGACATTACCATCTGGTGACGTTAGGCAGTGTTTAGTGGCGTTAAGTGATTCGCCTAAAGTCAGAGACTTGTTTGATTATAGGTTTGAAGAAGGCGCCTTCGGTGGGCATTCTTTTGGAAATATATTATTGACTGCTCTAGAAAAAGTGACAGGTAGCTTTAGCGAGGCAATCGAAACGGCTTCGGATATTTTAAGAGTTAATGGAGTAGTAATACCAGCGACTCTTGATGATGTTCGTTTAAAAATGGAATGGCCAAAATCAAGCATCACGTTACACGGCGAACGAGTAATTGATTCTCATTATTTTAAACAAGACCCACGCAAGGCGAAACTCTCATTAGTGCCAGCTGCGACCGCCAATCCAACAGCGATTGCTGCAATTGAGCAAGCTGATTTGGTCGTTATCGCTCCTGGTGATTTGTACACATCACTTGGTCCACTTTTAATAATTGATGGTATATCAAAAGCCCTGATAAAAACGAAAGCTATTTGTATTTATGTTTCAAATTTGGTGTCAAAGCGTGGCCAGACAACTGGCTTTACAGTTAGTAATTTAGCGAGTGAAATAGAGCGTTTTGTTGGCGCACCATTTTTGGATTATGTGCTTTATAACGAACAGCCTCCAAGCAAAGATATCCTAAAAAAATATAAAAAAGAAGGTGGTTCCGCCGTCAGAATCGACAAAGCGGCCCTTAAAAAAGCGTCATACGAGGCGATTCCTGGTGACTTTCTTGGAAAAGTTGTTCAAAAGCGAAAATCAGATATTATCCCAGCTGTTAGATCACTGATCAGGCATGACCCGGATGCGGTTGCTGATGCAATTGTTGACATTTATGAGCGCGACGTCCGTTAATCTTTAATTTTCTTACTTATCCACAGAACTGCGAATAACTTGCAGTTTATTTAATAGAATGTCAAAAATGGGTATTGTAGTGACTGCCGGTGGGTAGTATAGTTAGATTAGTGGAAAAAAGTGGGTAACCCCACAAAAACAAACACCACTAACATTAAAAAAATAATTTAACCGGAGCCGAGAGAAAAACAACCAAAATGGCAGGAATAGATTATTTCGAACGAAAGCTTGATGACAAGCGAAGGTTGACAATACCAACCGAACTTCGAAATGAATTTGCCAGTGGGGTAGTAATTACTCGCGGTTTTGGCCAGTACTTGCACCTATATCCAAAACAGGTATGGGACAGCGAAGTCGAGCCAGCACTAGGTACCAGTATCTTTGATGAAAAGATAGCTGACTTAAATGTTAAGTTTCGACGCGGCAAGACAGAGGCGGAGCTAGACCTAAAACAGGGTCGAGTTACAGTCGAGCAGCACCTGCTTGATTATGCCAAAATCGACCGTGAACTGGTTGCAGTCAGGGTAGGCGCATATTGGCGCATTCTTTCACCCAAAGCAGACATATAAATTATTCAATTTTCGGCACCTTAACAACTTGTGAACATTAAAATAGGAAACTCTCGAGATCAGCCATCTGGTAGTTAGGCAGTGGGCTTTAGAACCACATTAAAAAATCTATGTACATTCTTTAAAAAACACACCTCCCAAAAAACTCCACCTCACAAATAAGTCTCTCAACCGAAGAATTAAAGCAACTGTGATTGTCAAAGACAGCCACCGCAATAATTATTCGGTAACTTATAATAAAACAAACACAAATAAAACAAACAGCCATAGCTACCAGTTAGGTGATCTCGAATCGTCAATTATGTTATTATAATAGGCGCAATGAGTATAGTACATCCACCACAATCTTTACATATTCCAGTTTTGCTAGAGTCTACGCTTGAGCTTTTAAAACCTGTCCAGGGAGAGAGTTATCTCGATCTGACTGCAGGCTACGGAGGTCATGCTAGTCGATTCTTGGACATTACTGGTAATTTTGCTGACTCTGTCTTAGTCGATCGTGATAATTATGCAATAGAGCATTTGAAGTCATTTTCGGATAAAGGAGTGCGGCTAATGCATACTGATTTTGTTACTGCTTGCCAGCAGTTGATAAAAGAAGGACAGGCATTCAATTTGATAATGATTGATTTGGGGGTGTCGTCACCACAACTCGATCAAGAAGAGCGAGGGTTTTC
>CAZCIE010000043.1:0-4869 GCA_964498955.1 uncultured Saccharimonas sp. (SeqCode)
GTCCAGCCTTCAACTCATAATTAGAAATATCTTCTTTGTTCCAGTCGGCAGGTAAACCGTCTTTTGGTTTCATAAATTCCATATAGGCTTCAACAGCAATTTCCATAGATTCTTGTCTTGGCTTTAACTTGTCGGCCATTGTCTCGACTTTGTGGTCGCGGATAATATTGTCAACTTCAACCTTTTCGGCATCAGTTAAAACAGGACGTAGCATGCCTGTCTTTTTATCGGTGTAGTCTTTAAGCATTCTTCGGCCTTTACGGTCCAATGCAAAGCCATTGTCGCCACCACCATCTGCCGAGAACATCTCTTCGACCTCTTTTGTGCGTTGTCTGGCTAGGTATCTACCAAAGAAACCTGAACCTGTGACGCCGAAGGCGAATACAGCTAATGGACTGGCCAAAACACTAAGTGTGATGCTTGAGCCTGTGCGGCCAAGCTGAGCTAGACCCATCGCAAGCCCACCTGTTGCGGCCCATGATGCGGCAACGCCAATTGCTTTCATAACTGCACCGCCAGTACTAAACTTCTTGCCAAGTCTGTCGATTCGTTCCAGATACTTTGTATCGATGTTGTTGTATGCACCGGTGCGGCCTTCGTAAATAGCAATTTTGGATTCTGAA
Source organism: uncultured Saccharimonas sp. (SeqCode) (assembly GCA_964498955.1). GTDB lineage: Bacteria > Patescibacteriota > Saccharimonadia > Saccharimonadales > Saccharimonadaceae > UBA1547. Next base: position 624 of record CAZCIE010000043.1, read on the forward strand.
AGCATCTTGTCAACTTCATCCATGCCGTGTTCGTGTTCCATGGCCGCGGCAATGCCTACTAGGATTTCTTTGGAGCTGTCAGCGTAAAGTTCCAGGTCAATTGGGTTAGCATTTGGATTTTTGCCAACATATTCCATGTTCACTGCGGACATTTCTGCAGCATAGTTTTCAGTAATGGCCTTTTTTTGTTCTGGCGTTAAGCCTGCTGCCTTGATTTCACTGACATACCTAAGGCCTATTGCCTTAATTTTATCCTTGTGTTCAGTTGAAATGTCGGTTGCAGTCGGCGCGCCCTCCATATTAGCAGCTGTATAGGCAAGTGTTTTAAAGTCTTCTTCGGCCTCTGGTGGTATTATAATGCCAAACTTGTCTTTCATTATCTTTTGGTAAGAAACAAAAGTAATCTTGCCATTTACTTCTTCAGTTCGAAGCGCGTCTAACATGTCCTTTTCCAGATTGGTTTGGACATTCTTTTTGAACAGAGCATTGTGTTTGATTATGCTTTTAATCGATGTTATCCAGCTTTTGCTGACACCGTGTTTGCTGTTTGCTTGGTTTAAGGCATCTTGCTTCATGCCAAGTCTGACAAGCTCTTTAGCAAAGTCAAGCGACTTGAAGACTTTTAATATACCGTCCCACTTTTTGCCTTCGGGCTGTTTTTCTTCCTCATCATCTTCCTCATCATCATCTTCCTCATCATCCTCGCCAGGGCCTGGCTTTTTTTCCTCGTCATCTTCGACTGGTTTCTTTTCGCCGCTCTTTCTTCGAATCATTTCTTGAACCACGTTGTAGTCAATGGTTGAATCTTCGTTATCAAGTGCTTTAAGTCGTAGCTCATTTAGCTCTTCCAAACTCATATCTTCATAAGCTTTGTCATTATACTTTGGGGGAGCAGCTTCATCAGTTTTACCAAGAAGGGTAATACTAAGCTTGTCTTTCATGTCTTTAAATTCAGCAAGTTCAGCAGAGATTTTGGCTTTATCTTCGTCAGTTTTAGCCTCGGCCAGTTGTTTTTCAAGCTCGCTGATCTTTCCTTCGACGTAAACAAGCTGGCTACCATTTTTTTCTTCTGGCTTGCTATCACTAGATTCTGATTGTCCTTCAAGATAGCTAAGGATCATTTTTAGAGTTTTTTGTCTGCCCTCAAGTTTGGTTCTTTGATCAGGATCTAGGGCTTTCATTTCATCTTCATTATTTAATCTATCTTCAACTTCTTTCAGTTCTTGTTTGGTAATTCCCTTCAGGTCTTCTGGGTCTTTTTCGCCATCCTCGGTAGTGCCGCCAGTTGTTTCATCTTTTTTGTCAGGGCTATATGGGCCATTATAGTTTTTATATATGTCCAGCACTGAGAGTATCTCAGCTCTTTCTTCATCAGTTTTTGCTTCAGCTAGTTTTTCGGTATACTCATTAATCCTAGATTCAATGTAACTCTTTGTTGGCTTATTTACCTCAATTTTTTCTCCTTCTGGAGGCGGCGCGGCTTCAGGTAGAGCACTAGGTTTTTCAGTTTCTTCACCTTTTTTGGCGTTTAGGTCCATATCTTCCTCGATAGAGTAGACATCTTCAGTTTGGTCGTATAGTCCAGGTTCTTTTTTAACTGCTGGTTTTGTTGGAGCTACTGGTTTATTGCTGGCACCACCAGTTTGACGTCTAATAATTTCCTCGACAATGTTGTTATCAGTAGTTGAGTCCTTGTTTTTGAGTGCTTCTTTGCGTTTTTCCTGTAACTGCTCATCAGTCATCTTTTCGTAGTCCAAATCATCAAATTTTGGATCAGCCTCTGGCGTATTGCCAAGAAGGGTAGAGCCAAGTCGTTCTTTCATATCCTTATAATCAGCTAACTCCGCAGAGATTCTAGCCTTGTCTTCGTCTGTCTTGGCTTCTGCTAGTTGCTTACCAAGCTTATCAACCATCCCTTCGACATAAACAAGCATACTACCGCTATTTTCTTCATCTTTCTTTTCTACGGTAATCTTTTTAATCTCTGGAACTGGACTTTTGTCAGTTTTATCGTCTACTTTTGTGCGCTTAGCATCAGCTATAGCCGACATTCTGTCCATTAGTGCTTGCTTGTGGTCATCGGGAATGTTCTTTTCTGCAAGTACTCGTTTTAATATTTCATCCTGAACTAAGTTTCCAAGTGAAACATCCTTTTCGTCACGCGCCTTGGCCCATTGAGTTGTTAGTTCATCTAGCTTCATATTTTTAAGATTGTTTTCAGGTTTTTCTGGGGTAGATGTGTCGTAGGGATAATCTTCCAAAATTCTGTTGCCGTCTTTGTCGTTGCCGACAAATACTTTAACAGTTGCAGGGCCCTTGACGGTCGTGTCTTTAGGCGTTTTTGTCTTGTCTTGCTCGGTCGTAGCTGTGTTGTATGGGTAGTTTTCAAAAACCTGATTGCCATTTTTGTCATTTCCGACAAAGACCTTTACCGTTGCCGGACCATTGCTTTTGTCTTGTGATGCGGCATCTGCTGCTTTTCCGTTTATTGATTCATCCATCATCTCGAGCATTTCGAGCCTACCTCCATTATTAATATTTTCTAAGACTTTATCTGCTACCACTTCGCTAGCATTTAAAAGTATTTGCTGCTCAGGTGTCGCCGTGCCATTAGCAACAGCCTCACTGGCCTCTTGTATGGCTTTATTAACAGCTTGTTCTTTTTCAGTATTATTATCTGGCGCCTCTGGAGCGACATCATATGTAGGCGGGCCCATGTCTATACTGTATCCATTTTTACCCATGTTATGCTCCTAAATAGGCAATACGAAATTTCGTAAGTGCCACCTGCGTAACTTTGTTGGCGTCTATTCCAGAATCTTTTATGAAGTCAACTATCATATCTTGAGTTACGTTATCGCCCTCAAGCATGTCACCATAAGCCTGTATCTGTTCCGGCGTCATTTCTGCAACTAGTTCTGCTCGGATTGTGTCATCGATTTTTCCTTTTAATTCAATTGCCATCTCTTCTTTTTGCTCAGCGCTAGCATAAGAAACCTTTTGTTCAACGAATTCTCTTGCTATTATTAGTAACTGGTCTTCATCTTGTTGCATTTTTGTCTCCGAATCTATTATGTTATGGTTTATAATTGATTATTACATCTGTTCAGATTATAACATAAGAGCTATTTAAATACTACAACATTTTTGGAACTTCATAAGTGTTATGATAAACCTAGTTGACGTAAATTGCTTGGAAATTATAGAAAATGCTTAATCTCGTCACGGTCGCCCAAATGTTCTATGTGGGCAAGTCGGTCTTTGGTGAATCTTTCCAGATCATATTCATTTTTTTCAATAATATTTGAGGCATGCTCGCCACTTAAAAAGCGGGGTATAATAACATAACTTGCGCCTTCATCATAAAGCTTTAAAGAGTCCTCAATGCTATTTGAGACTAAAATAACAACTGTCTTGTCACTATATTCTCGAATCTTTTTTAAGATTAATAGGTTTGTTTCATAAACAGGTATGGTCGAGACAACCATTTTCTTACGGGACAGACCCAGCTCATCAAGTAGCGTAGTATCGTCAGCGTCACCGTACATGCAATTAGCATGAATCGATTCAAGATATTTAATAATTTCTGGGTTAAAGTCAACAATAAGGTATTTTTTGCCGAGTTTTTTGAATAATCTCATTAAACTGAAGCCTATTTTGTCATATCCAAAAATTATAATTTCATTATTGTCTGGCTTGTTATGGCTGCCTGCTTTTTTGTCTCGTTTTTTGCTAAGATTAGGTAATAGTCTAGATGACATTGAGTAGATTTTTTCACTATATGTCATTAAATAGGCCGAACCAGCAATAGATATTAGAGTTACAGTAGTGACTATTGACAATACATCTGATGTTATTTGCCCCAATGTAACACCCATAGCTAACAGGATTAATGAAAACTCACTAATTTGTGACAACGCCAGGCCGGTCATAAGTGAGCATTTTTTAGAATATCCTAGTATATTCATGGTCAAAAAGACAATAATTGGTTTTCCAATTAAAACAAAAATCGAAAATATTAAGATAGGAATAATATTATTACCAATACTTGAAACTGTCATTTGAGAGCCTAACGTGACAAAAAACAAAAATATAAAGAAATCACGGAGGGGCTTAACTCTAGATATAATCTCGTGTCGGTATGGCGAAAGCGATAGGGTAACACCAGCGAGCAATGCACCAATCTCCATCGAGAATTTTAATTCGTGAAAAGCAACTGCAATTAGTAAACACCAACCTAACGAGA
>CAZCIE010000044.1:0-4822 GCA_964498955.1 uncultured Saccharimonas sp. (SeqCode)
GCAACCGTACTTTGCATGCCGACCTTGTAACCCGCCTGAACTAACATTTTATGAATCAAAAATGTCGTCGTTGTCTTGCCATTTGTGCCAGTTACACCAATAACGTGCATCTTGCGGGCCGGAAAACCATATCTTACATTAGCAATTATCGCTTCAGCGAAGTGACCATATGGTTCAATGGTTTTAAATAATTTTTTCGGAACAAGTTTTTTAACGATTTTTCGAATATTTGGCATATATTTAGTATAGCGTAAAAAACATATGTATAATTAAATATCAGAAATGCTTAAAAAATACCGCGGAAAATTATTTTGTTTTTCACCACCAGTAATGTTGGCGACGTTTTTGATTGAGTTTAGCTTTGCCTTTTACATTATTTGGCGATACAAAATGTCTACGACCCGCCGACTAGTTGTAACGATACTGCTAGCACTCGGCACATTCCAGTTGTCAGAATATATGATTTGCGGCGGGCTTGGGCTTACGCATATCGACTGGGCACGGTCTGGTTATGCGGCCATCACCTTGCTGCCTGCCCTAGGCATTCATCTAATCACGGTGCTTGCGGGCAAAAAGAAGCCATACCTAATCGCCGCCGCCTATACTAGTTGCGCTGCGTTCTTTGCGTTTTACCTTTTCGGCGCCAGCGCTGTCAGCAACGAAGCTTGTTACGCCAATTATGCAGTATTTAACACCCACGAAGGCGTCAGCTGGCCATTTGGAGCATATTATTACGGCTGGATGCTAATTGGCACCTGGCTGGCTTGGCACTGGGGCGAATTAGACAAAAAACGCCAAAAAGTTTTGCGCTCACTATCACTTGGCTATATGGCTTTTATCTTACCAACTACATTTTTTAACCTAATCGACCCATCAACTGTCAGCGGGATACCATCAATTATGTGTGGCTTTGCGGTTTTACTAGCCTTCACCTTGGTACTCCGCGTTGTTCCTTCATCTTGCGAACAAAAAGTTGCTCAAACCATCGATAAAAAAGTTGCCGATTGACAATTTAGCATAAGTGTGATACACTAATAAGGTATAGTAAAAATAAAAAAGGAAAAACTAAAATGACATTCGAAGCAGTAACTGGAACAGGCACAGCCGAAGCAGAAGTAAATTCTTCAACAGTATTTGCCCCCGAGGAATTAGTTGATTATGAAACTGGCAATATTAAAGATGCCGAGTTGATTCAGGCTGGTGAGCGCAAATACCAAGAAGTAATGGCAAACCCTGATTATGGCACCTGGGCTGATGATGCCAAAGCTAAACTTGCTGAAGCACAAAAAATCCCAGCAATGAAGAAAGAAGTGTACAATCGTGCCTATGCTGATGCCGTTGGGCAGGCTGCTAGTGCTGAGGAAGCCACCAAAATGGCGACAGATGCCGCCCAAGCCTTCGTCGACTACCAATTCAGCGCTGCTGGACGAGCCGCACAGGCTGCCATAAACGCATCACCCGAATCTAGGGCCGTATAAATTAGTAGCCCAGTAATGCTGGTGCTGCTACTGATAAAATAGTTATAATCACAGCCGAGATTATTCCACCTACAAAAACGCAGAACATCGACTTTTTAAAATTGAGCCCTAAAACTGCAGCAATTGCACTACCCGTCCACAATCCTGTGGTTGGCAAAGGGATTCCGACAAAGACAACAAGCCCAGCCTCAGTCTTGTCTTCCATCTTTTTGACGCCCTTTTGAATTTTTTTATCAATAAAATTAGTTAATTTATCAAACTGCTTGATTGTTTTAGCCCAAGCCAAAATTTTATTGAAAAACAAGTATACGAATGGCGCCGGAACCGCACTACCCAGTAAACTAACTACAAAAACAAGTATTGGGTTAATTCCGTAAACGATTGTCCCAATCGGTATCGCACCTCGTTGTTCGATTAATGGGACCATTGAAATTAAAAATACAGTAAGTAACTCCATTCACTAAGTTTAGCAATTTTGACGGATTTTTCCAATGCCAATTATGGCTATCTTTTTGATTTGGCCTTTTTAATTTTAACAATTGTTAACGCCAGCACAGTGGCCACCAGCAACCCAAGACCAAGACGCGGCAGCACCCAATCGCGCAAAGAATCATTCTTCTTGCCAGGTTTTGTAACATTAGTTTGTTTAACTGTTGTTGCACCTTTTACTTCGGGATTGCCAGTTACGACAGCAAGCTCGTCATAGGCACTATAGCCCGCCGTCGATGCGCTTTGATAAATTGGTTCTATTATTTTTTCTGGGACAACAGCTAATGCCAATGATAAATTGGCCTCAGGCTTGTCCTTGCTTTGCGAAACAGATGGGATAATTGTTGGAACAACATCAGAAATTATTGGTGGGATAGTTGGGACAATAACAGGGGGCGTAACTGGTTTAACCGCTGGGGGCACTGTTGGTGGCAGATAAATATTAGCAACGATACCAGTCAAATCTTCATCATTTTCATCGTCTTGGTCATCAGGCGGCGTTGTTTCACCAGGAACATAATCAGGCAAATAATAACGGATAGGCTGGTAGTAATCTATGTCTTGGTTTGAATTGGATTTACCGATTAGGTGTAGCACAAGATACAACTCTTGGATACCGTCGGGTACGTTGACAATAGCTTCTATTGATCCATCGGCCAATGATGTTATATTTCGAGCCAAACCCGGGCCCCAGTCGCCGTCGACTTCAAAGCTTATTGAAGTATTTGGCTTGAACGATCCGCCGGGCATTGAAATTTTGTACGTTGCGGCGTTCGAACCAGATGACGCTTGTGCAGCGGCTATTGATTTGACAACATACGCAAAAGTTGCGCTTTTTTGAATCGGATAGTTATGATAACCGTTTGGCAGCAAATCGGCTGATGGTTCGGGAATTATAGAGTTACCTGGGCAAATAGTTTGACCATTACAATAATCGTAAGTCAACAAATTACCGATTTGGGAAATAATTTTTGAAGCCGTCAAAGTATGTCCATATGGGTTTGGATGAAAGCTTTCTTGACCCACAAACTGCAACCACTCATTGCCATCTATTAATCCGATGTCATCACCAAGTGCAACAGCATTCATAGCCCCAATTGGGTCCGCACCACATAATACGTGGTCGCCAAAACTATCATAAATATCAACGTATTTTATGCCAGCAGCGGCGGCAGCTGATGCAACGACCTGGTTTAAATATCTAATATTTTCAACAATAAACTTTTGTTCCTCATCATCAAACAAAAAACCAATCACCGCACTGCACTCTCCATCTTCACTAATAATTTTTGGGTAACCAATGGCATATATCTTGGAATTTGGTGATTTGTCATGAATTTGGGTGTATGTTTGCACTAACGGATTGAACAAACTTTTTATTTCGACTGCAGTTTGTTCTTTACCCTTGGCGGTTGATGCCCATTTACAGGTTGTGGGGCTAAGGCATGCTGTCAACTTTTCCAAAAAACCTGCATCATTGCCGCCAACCCCAACTGTTATTACTTTTGGCTGATACTCTTTGACAAAGTCGGATTGCAAAATTCGACCAGGTATGAAATTGTTTAGGGCCATCGTTTTTGCGGCCAACAAATCAACACTGTTTAGGTTTAGATACCCTATACCCAATCTGTTGCCCTGACCCAAATAAGAGTCGGGGTTGCCAATTATGTCGATAGTTTTTGCGCCCGAACAAGCTACGGACCTCATCATTGTCGGGTCAACGGCCATTGCTGAAGAAATTAGAAAAGGATAAGACCGATTGCTGGTGTGGCACTTTTCATATTTAATATTCGTGCCAACAATGTATTTGTTGTCGTCTGTTTCGCCTTCACCGCTAGAATACGAATCACCCATTGCCAAATAATCCATTTTTTGTTGGTCGTAACCATAAGCTCGCAACACAACATGCAATAAACCCATTACATATTGGTTATTACCAGTAAAGGTTTTTGTTTCTGCATAAAAGTCTAGTTCGCCGCCATCATCACTGAACTTTGGCAAATAACCGTTTTCAAAATTTGCAAATCCGGGCGTAAAATTTGCATGCTTGCATGTGTTAACAACTGCCGCAACCGAATTAATATTATGGTCATTAGCGATATCGCCACAACCAGGGTAAATATCTACAATGAATAAACCTGCGTTTCTGCCCATAACGACCAGATGGGCGCCGTCATCACTGACGGCAAACTCTGTCGTCGGATTACTGCCGGAAGAATATGTATAACTTAATCCAAAGACTCGCTTCATTTGAAGCACTTGCGCTTGCGTGTCAAGCAACCCAATGCCACCTTGATAAAATTCAACTGCCAACCACCTGCCATTTGTCGAAGCGCCTAACCCACCGATTAATCTTGCTTTTAAACCATTATCGTAACTAAAAATATACTTCGGAATTGTGCTTTTAATAGAATATTCTTTGGCTAACGACAGTGGATTTATAAACTCATCTAAGTTTTGCGAAAATTGTCGATATAAAACAAGTGAACGAAAATTTGTGTTTGTCAAAAATTCTTTTCGCACAAGCGTATCAGTACCGGCCAGATAAAGGCACTCATCATAATAACTACAAATACCAGATATGGCGTGCATTGTCTGGTCTTCGCCAAAACTTATGGCCGCTGCCAGCCCACTACCCTGTTGGTATAACCCAAACCTTACATTTTCGCTGCTCATCATGCACATATCTCGATTGCCGCTAACACCAGCCATTTCCTTTTGCTGCATAACTCGCGTTTGGCACCAAAGCGGTGTGTCAATTGAATTGATAGGCGTCAATGTCTGTGCCGTAAAAGGTTTAATAGACCACGGCCAATTGATTTGACCACTATCTGCAAAAGCATCCTTACCAAAAA
>CAZCIE010000045.1:0-4744 GCA_964498955.1 uncultured Saccharimonas sp. (SeqCode)
AACTTTGTAATTTTAAGGGCGACAACTTAAAAGTTCGTGACATTTATACATAAGGGTGATAATATTATATTAAATAAGAAAATAATGAAAGGAAAACAGATGAAAAAAAGTATTAAAAAAATAATAACAAGCGCCATAGCCGTTTTGGCTCTCGCACTTTGTGCGGGTCTATATGTTCCTGCACTACAATCAACAGCAGCTGCGGCTGGCTTTGAAACAATCAGCGACGGTGCAAAAGCCGCCCAGGCTACTGATCAGGCTGATAGTTTGTTTGCTGCCGATGGTGTGTTTTTAAAAATTACTAACACCGCCCTGTTTTTAATCGGTGCAATTAGCGTTGTAATGCTAATTTATGGCGGAATTCGCTATACAGTATCTGGTGGTGAATCAGGTGCAGTCACAAATGCCAAAAACACTATTTTGTACGCAATCGTTGGTATCGTTGTTGCCATTTTGGCCTATGCAGTTGTCGGCTTTGTCGTCGATCGACTTGTGAGCTAAATATCTAGCCTAACAATAAATTACGAGCAGCTATCACCTAGCTGCTCGTTTTTCTATTAACAAATATAACTATTTCTGATATAAATAAACATAAGAGGTTTTAGAAAAAAATAATTAACTTAACAAGAAAAGGAACAACAAATGAAGAATACATTTAGTAAAATTAAAAAATTATTAGCAGCATTCGCAGTCTTTGCGCTTGTCTTAACTGGGTCTACACTGTCGGCTCCTACGCCTGCATTCGCTGAAGAACCAACTATCGTCTGTGCAGACGGCCAAACAGTTGTTATGACAATGTTATACGGTGCCAGGTGTGTAAAAAGTGCCGAGCAGCCCGACAGCCTGTTCGGAGTTGATGGAGTATTTGTAAAGATTACCAATACTGCCCTATTTTTAATCGGTGCAATCAGTGTCATTATGTTAATTTATGGCGGAATTCGCTATACACTATCAGGTGGCGACTCAACAGCTGTTACAAACGCTAAAAATACAATTTTATACGCCATAATTGGCATTGTCGTTGCCATATTAGCTTTTGCAGCAGTTCAATTTGTGATTGGTCAGCTAGTAACAGCTTCACCAATGTAATAACGTTTTTTACAAAAAAAATACGGCCAGCAAGGCCGTATTTTTATAATTAAAATTTAAATTATTGAATTTGAATCTTTTTGGCAGCTTCTTGACGGACTTTGTTAAATCGGATTGTCAAAACGCCGTCTTTTAATACTGCTTCAACTTCGTCTTCCTTGACGCTGACGGGTAGGGCCAGTGTTCGGCTAAATTCACCCCAGTAACATTCTTGGATGTGCCAGTTTGTAGCATCACTGTCGTCGCCGCTATTTAAGGTGCCACTGATTGTCAAGATTCCGTCGCTGATACTAACGTCTAATTCTTCCTTGTTGACACCAGCTGTACGAGCTTTGATTACCAGTCTGTCTTCGGTCTCGTAAACGTCTACGGCTAATTGTCCAGGAAACTCCTCTTCAGAATCATCCCAAGGTTCTTCGGCAGCAGGCGCTGCAACTGCGGTTTCGTCTACACTAGCAGCATCGTCGCTTAAAAAAGCGGCAGCCAACTCGTCTTCAATTAATAAGTCATCGTTTTGTTTTCGTGCCATGATATCCTCCACTTTCTCTAGGCTCTATTGACAAATGTTCTATCACATTATAACTAACGGTTGCAGTATAATCAACTGTAGATGTCATATAAACGTAAAAATAACAATGATTGACTACCTATTGTCGGCACTTGCCCCACACCACTGTTGCGGATGCGACAAGACAGGCACCATATTATGTGATAATTGTAAATATAACATCACTAGCGAACAAAAAACCGTTTGTCTAGTTTGTGGCCGACCGACTAAACAGAATTATCTTTGTAGTGAATGCCATCCCCCATTTGAGCGCGCCTGGGCTGTCGGTGAGCGCTCTGGTGTGTTGCAGCGCCTGATTGGAATCTATAAGTTTGAGCGCACAAAATCAGCCTACGCAGCACTTGCGGAGCTGCTACTAGCGGCCTTACCAGAATTGCCGCCCGAAACCGTTATTGTGCCAGTTCCGACAGTGTCAAGCCATATTCGCGAGCGAGGATATGACCATATGTTATTAATTGCAAAGTATGTTGCCAAGGCTAGGGGTCTGAAGTGCCAGCAATTACTAGATCGCCAAACTGCTACAAAGCAACGTCAGGCTAGCGCCAGGCAGCGCCAAGAACAGGCAAAAAACGCCTTTGTTATTGTTGGTAACATCACCCCCGACATTCCATATTTGATAATTGATGACGTAATGACCACTGGCGCAACAATCAAATATGCAGCAAAAACGTTAAAAGATGCCGGGGCTAAACATGTTTGGGTTGCAATAATCGCGCGCCAAGTTCTCAAGTAGATTAAAGATTTTGGATTCTAGATTTTAGTAGAATACCAAAGAATAGAATTATTACAGGTGTTATGATACAATATATTTCGAGTAAAAATCTTCTACTCCCTTGTCTGGAGGGGTCGGATAGTGGTTTATTCCAGCGGTCTTGAAAACCGCCAAGCCGCGAGGCTTCGAGAGTTCGAATCTCTCCCCCTCCGCCAAATTAAAAATAGAGACCTGTTGGCCTCTATTTTTAATTTGTCTAAGGCGTGAGATCCGAACTCACTGGCGACGATATAATCGTCGCAAATCGAGAGTTCGGCGTAGCGAATGAAAGTAGTAGAGCTTTAGGCAGATATTTCTGCTTCTCTGGGAGCAGCACTTTTATTCACCGACAACTAACTTGCCGCCAACTTTTTTAATCGTTTTTCTATCGGTTAAATATTTTTCCGCAATTATATGGTGTTTAGCGCCAGATCGCATTTCATCGTTAAAGTCTTGACCAAGCACCTCGCCATATTTTATGTATCCTTTTGCCGGGACAATAGCTTTGTGGAGTTCTTGAGATAATTGGCCATGGTCGCCCCTGTGGTCAGACGCAAAGTTTTCAAGTCGAACTTTTTTGCCATCGTAAAGTATAATGCCTGCAGGTTTATGACCGCTTCGCGCAATAACTTGAAGCCATTTTTTTGCATCTTTTCGGGGTGCAACAAAATACATCTTTTCAACCGGGACGCCTACATCAGTACTTTTTTCATCTTCATCATCAATAATCTTCTCATAGAATTTTGAATCATCTATGGCGATCCTTATGATTTCAGCAATATTTTCACTATTTAGGCTTTTTATAATTGAAATGATATCCTTATTTTCAAAACTTGTGCCAGTTAGTTTATTGTTGTCAATTGCTGCTTGAATCCAGACAGCGGCCACTGGGATTATGTTTTTTGTCTGTTTAAAAAGGTCTGGGCTAAGTTCAATTTTGCCAGCTTCATTTACATGGTACATCGAACGAAGCTGTTCTTGAAAATCAGGCTGCTTAAATAAACCGTCCATTGCCTGAAGTAGTAAAGGTTCCTCAGAAAATTCACGTGTTGTCGTGTCTTCCCAGAAAGAAATGGCCATTAAATTATTGTGAACAGAATTTGCTTCTCCAAATACTGATGCTTCTCTGTATAATTCGAATTGTGTCTTTGCGTCGTAATATTTTTTTGCGTCAATACCAGAAGGAATTTGGATTACTTCGTTTGGGGCAGGTCTTGATGGAACAGTAAATTGGGTCTCGTCACTTAGGGCTGTTTCGGGCGCAACCACAAAACCTGCTATATGAAAGCGATCGCCAGGCAATGCATCAATTTCATTCATGCTCCAAGAGATGCCTTCGTAGCCAGAGTTATGACTAACAGTCTCTTTGTTGCGACCTTCTTTTTCGGCGGCATTTTCTTCTTCGTCAAATAATTTTTTTGCGTGAACCAGCTCACCTGAGCACAAAATTTTTAATAATCGTCCAGAGGTCGAACTGTGGAAAACAAAATTACCTGACGGGAAAGCTTCGGCTATTTGATGTTGTTCTTCGGGGGTCATAGTATCAATGTCGATTGTCCGACTCAATAATTCCTCGATCTGCTCATTCTCGACTTCAGGCGTAATTGGGGTTTCATCAATAAATTTATTTATTGGCTCAGTAAAAAGTCTTTCTTTTTCTTGACGATCAAATCGAACGGCTCTTACGTATCCGAAGCGATCAAGGTCACTTGTTGCTTTTGACAACGCCATTTCGTCGTTAAAACCAAAACCTTTAAATTTTTCAGTGTTAAACTTTAAGCGCTCATCACTGCCCTGTCCTTCAGTGGGTGTATAGACCCCACTAGCCCTGGCTTCTTCTTCCATCATATCAAGCTCGTTTTGCAATTCGGCGTCATTCATTGTGGCAGGTTCGAGGTCGCGAACCGCTGACTTATAATCATTAGCTTGTTGTTCTAGCCTGTCAGCATCTTCTTTTGGCATTGAAAAACTGCCATAAATCGGGTAAGAGTCCATTACCTGAGCGGCTAATTCTTGGGGCGATTTTGATATGGTTTCCATTTTGTAATATTGTGTTTGTTTTTTGCCTTATTCAAATATTATAATAGCACGAATCTGATAAAAACGCAAGGCAAAACGTAACCGAGATTAGATTTTACGAGCGATTTTTTGATAACTGCCCCGAACTTTTTGCTGACGGAATGCCTGTACATTGTTGTAAAAATAACAAAAAACAGCTTGCCATTGATCAAATGTTAAATCTGTTGGTTTGGCGTCAGCGGCGAAACCCAGGTCGGTTGAAAGTCGCAAAAACTGGACGTGTCCAAAGACGTCGCTACAGGTTTTTTTAAGTGTTG
>CAZCIE010000046.1:0-2098 GCA_964498955.1 uncultured Saccharimonas sp. (SeqCode)
TAAAAATTAGCGTAGCACATGTCCAGGTCCAGGGTGAATCTGCGCCTGACCAAATTATTAAAGCTATCGAATACTTTAATCAACTGGAGCATAACCCTGATGTGATTGCGATAATTAGAGGTGGTGGAAGTGCGGATGATTTGTCGGCGTTTAACGATGAAAAACTTGTGCGGGCCATTGCCGGTAGCCGAGTACCGACGATAGTCGGAGTGGGCCATGAGGTTGATGAAAGTTTGGCTGATCTTGCTGCTGATGTGCGTGCTGCGACTCCATCAAACGCTGCTCAGTTATTGGTTCCTGATAAAAATGAGATAATTAGAGCTGTCAAATATCAAGTCAAATCAATTTTGCCAAAAGTCGACAGTTCTATATCTGCCCAGATAGATAATACGAAGTTAACTATTTTAAAAGTTTTTGAAAAAATTGAAACAAATATTGATATTCATATTAATCAAGTTCAAAACATGCAAGGCCTAATTAATCAACTTAACCCATTAACGATATTAGCGAGAGGTTATGCGCTGATAAAGGGTCAGCAAAAAGTCGGACAAATAATTGAGATTGAAACTAATAAGAATATAATGAAAGCAGAGGTAAAAAATGTCAGTATCAAATAATACTATTAGCCAAAAAACAAAAGAATTGTCAGAATTAGTTGCTTGGTTTGATAGTGAAGATTTTTCGCTAGAAGAATCAATTGACAAATTTAAACAAGCTGAAAAGTTGGCGTCGGAAATTGAAAAAGATTTACATAGTCTTAAAAACGAGATTAACATAATAAAAAAAAATTTTGACAGTGAGGCTTAAATATCAATGGTCTATGTACTTATTGTATTAATATTAATCTTCGGGTTTGTGGTTTTTCGTGGGGCACCATACGTTCCTAGTCAAAAACGATATGTAATTGAAGCATTTACAAAGTTGTATCCGCTTAAAGCTGAAGATGTACTGTTGGATATTGGAAGCGGCGATGGGATGGTGCTTCGAATTGCAGAAAAATATTGCAAGAAAGTAATTGGATACGAATTAAACCCGTTGCTTGTTTTAATGTCCAGGCTTTTATCGATAAATAATAAAAAAATCATAATTAAGTTAGCAGATTTTTGGCTAACTCAGATTCCAGATGATACAACAATTATTTACTTGTTTGCAGTCACCAGAGACATAAAAAAGATAATAAAAAAATTTCAAAATGAATCAGACAGGCTTGGGCGGGAAATTAGAGTGTTAAGCTATGGAAATGAATTTAAAGGGCTAAAATTTGTCAAAAAGCATGGTCCATATTTTCTTTATCAGTTCAACCCTTTACAGTCTGACAAAGCACAAGTATAATAAAAATATGACTAATACAATAAAAACTCAACAAAAAGGTTCGGTCTTGATTGACATCTTTTTAGCAATAAGTGTAATTGCATTAATAGGGGTATCAGCACTATCAATTTGGCTGTACATGCAGTATAAAGATCAAAAAACTGATGTAGACGGCAAAATTGAGTCAGCTGTTGTATTGGCGATCAAAAAGCAGGCCGACGCAGACGAGGCAAAATTTGCTGAACGTGAAAAGCAACCAAATCGCGAATTTGTTGGTCCAGACGATTACGGCAGATTAACTTTTAATTATCCAAAAACCTGGAGTGCATATATCAACAAAGATAGTACATCTGGTGGTAATTATGAAGCTTATCTTAACCCGGTGTATGTGCCGCCAATTACCAAAAGCCAACTGTTCGCTCTGCGGGTCAAGATTGAACAACAAGATTACGACAGGGCTATCACATCATACAGAAATCTTGTTACTGAGGGAAAATTAAGCTCGAGCCCAGTAACGGTTGGTGGAAGTAACGGCACGCGATTTGATGGTAGTTTTTCTGAAGACCTTCGTGGTTCATTAGTTATCTTCAAGATTCGTGACAAGATCATAACAGTTCGAACAGATGCGAATACATTTTTAGACGATTTTAATTCAATAATCGCCTCTATCAAATTTAATCAATAATTCTTCAAGATTGTCTTGTATTGGTTTTTCTAAACCTCGCTCGCCACAACCTATCCATTCCATCAGCACGCTCTACCGTGTGGCTTTTAGCCAGCACGTGGC
>CAZCIE010000046.1:2198-4722 GCA_964498955.1 uncultured Saccharimonas sp. (SeqCode)
GAACTTAAATCACCACTGGCATTAATTCGCCAGCTTTCATTATCATTAGCCGATAATTCGACTAAGAATAGCGACAGACAGAGAATTATCCATCAGATTAGTTTAACAAGCGAACGAGCGCTTAGATTAACCAGCGATCTGACTCGATCAGTCCGCTTAAGTGACGCGCTTTTTACACTAGAACCAATAAACCCACAACAAATTTGTGAAGATATTGTTCACGAATTGGCGCCACTATTCGCTGCCCATAATCGAGAAGTAAAACTTGTACCACGCAAGCATCCACTACTGCTAGTTGCAAATCGTGATTTGTTGCGCCGAATTATTATGAATTTTAGCGATAACGCGCTGCATTATAGCGAAGGCTGCCAAACGGTTTCAATTCGAATTGGTAAATTACATGCTGGCAAGGTAGTACGTCTTAGCGTTCGTGATTATGGCCCAGCAATATCAACTGATGTGCTGAGGGCAGTCCGTGGAAAATTAACTAATGCTAATACGTCGATTCATGCTAGGCCACAAAGTAGTGGTTTGGGTATATATATTGCTACACAATTTGCAGGTGCGATGAATGGCAAAATTGGCGTGATACGTCACCAGGACGGGGCAACTTTTTATGTTGATTTGCAGGCGAGTAGTCAATTGAGCCTGTTATGAAAAAACCGCTAATATTAATAGTGGAAGATGATGAGTGGTTGGCAGACCAACAAGCATTAACTATTAAAACAGCTGGATATAGGGTCAAAGTGACACATCATGCACTGTCAGCGATTCAAGTGATTGACGAGTCTCAACCTGATGCAATAATTTTAGACGTACTGCTTGCGGGTAGTACGGCTTTTGCTTTGATGCACGAGTTGCAATCATATGGCGATACTGGCAATATACCAATAATATTATGTACAAATTTAGCCAGTGAGTTGTCGCTTGATGACTTAAGGGCGTATGGCGTAAAACTAATTTTAGATAAAACGACAATGGTGCCAGGTGATTTGATAGCGGCCTTAAGGAGCGTTTTGTTGTGAATGTACATCGCACCCAGGCTATTGTTCTAAGGCGGACAAATTTTGGCGAAGCAGATCGAATAATTCAGTTGTTAACACCAGAGGGCAAAAAAAGTGTCATGGTCAAGGGTGTTAGGCGTGAGAAAAGCCGGTTGTCTGGTGGAATTGAGCTATTTGCGGTATGTGACGTCGTAATTAGTGATGGAAAAGGGGAGTTGGGGGTTTTGACTTCTGCCAGATTAGTGACGTTTTATAAGGATATAATGAGCAATTATGACCGAATGCAATTTGCGTATTTGACAATAAAATTGGTCTCTAGCGCCAGCGAGATGGTCGATGGGCCAGAGTGGTACGAAATACTGGCTAGTGTGCTAGAGGGCTTGGGGAGTCTGCAAATGCCCTTAGAACTGATTCAGGCTTGGTTTTACCTACGATATTCGGCTGTGATGGGTTATGAATTGAGTTTGCAGCTGGATATTGACGGTAAAAAGTTAATAAATGGGCAAAATTATAGATATGATAGTGAAAATAGGGGGTTAAAACTGCAAGAAAATGGCGAATTGACCTGTGAACATATAAAATTACTAAGGTTAACCGCCACAAAACCACTTAAAATTTTATCGCAAATTGGTGGTGTAGAGTCGTATTTGCCGATTTGTGCATTAGTCGCGCGTGAGCACGCTGCTATAAATGAAAAATAACTGGTATAATAATTAGTAATATGAACGATAAAAACAACAAGAACGAAAAAATGGAAGCAATCGTTAGTTTATGTAAACGACGAGGGTTTATTTATAACGGTAGCGATATTTATGGTGGTCTTAGTGGTACTTGGGACTTTGGTCCACTTGGCGTAACATTAAAGCGCAATATCATGAATTTGTGGTGGAAGATGTTTGTAGAGACCAGAGAAGATATGTACGGAGTTGATGCTGCGATTTTGATGAACCAAAAAGTTTGGCAAGCAAGTGGCCATGTTGATACATTTACTGACCCGTTGGTTGAATGTAATGAATGTAAATCTCGATTTCGAGCTGATGAAATTGATGTATCAAAGTGTCCGACTTGTGGCAAAGAGGGTACAATTGGTGAGGCTCGCAAGTTTAATATGATGCTACAGACGCATATCGGTCCAGTTGCCGACGAATCAAGTATTTCATATTTGCGTCCCGAAACAGCTCAAGGAATTTTTACAAATTACAAGAATATTTTAGATAGTTATTACCCAGATTTACCATTCGGATTGGCCCAGCAGGGTAAGGCTTTTCGAAATGAAATTTCACCACGTGATTTTGTTTTTCGTTCACGCGAATTCGAGCAAATGGAAATCGAATATTTTGTCGACCCGGCCAAATGGGAAGAGGCTTTCGAGATGTGGCGCAAAAATGTTTGGGATTGGTGCAATGCAATTGGATTGCCGGCAGAATCTGTCCACGAATTGGAAGTTGGTGATGGTGATAGGGCACATTATAGTAAACGCACAATTGATTTTGAATTTGATTTTCCGATTGGTCGCAAAG
>CAZCIE010000047.1:0-4694 GCA_964498955.1 uncultured Saccharimonas sp. (SeqCode)
CTACAAAAACGATAAGATAGTCAAAGTATATTCTATTGTCCGTGACCTGTATGTCAAACTAAGCTTAGTAGCCAAAAATGGCCTTGCAAGTCACTTTAAGTAGGCTCTTAGTTTGAGCAATTATTTATCTTTTGGGACTTCTGCTGTTGTAGCCGGGCTTGTGATAGTATTTGCTCCACCAAAGTTAAATATGCTTTTAATAAAGTTCTGCTTGATTTCATTTTTTATTGTGGTGAAATCTGTACCTTGTGGCAAAGTCTTTGCTAATGCTCGTCCAGCTTTTAATATTTTAATTCCAAAAATAATACTTAGTAAACGGATAACAAATGTGACCAGACTAGATATTACGACCAGTATGCCTGCCCAAAAGAATACTTGCAAAAAGGTACTTACGCTTCCGGCATCGTTTGACCAAGAAGATGGCTTAGCAGGATTATATTTTATAGTAATTTTATCACCAATTGATAATGGGCAGTTGGTTGATGAGCTCATGCCGGATGATTTTTCGTACTCAACTCCATCAACTGTGTATTTTGCTTTTATAGAACAAGTATTATCTTCGTCGGTTGCGCTAACTTCGCTGACATACGAGACAACAGCCGTAGTTGTTGCTGTCATGTCATTTATACCTGTTAAGTTGCCAATTATTGTTGGTATGTACATAAACAGAACCCCAAAAGCGATTCCGAATAATGTTCCGAATATTCCGGGTCTTTTGTTATCTTTGCTAGTAAAAGGAGGATCTATGCCAATTAACCCGTCTAATATCAGTATGCCTCCAACTGCCTGTTCGGCAGCAGCATATGTTGCAGGACTTTTTTGCTTATACTGGTCAAGGAAGCTTGTTGCTTGATTCTTGAGGCTGGTAAATAGTTTCACAATTTTTCCCTTTCTTATAGTTTATGCTTAATATTATATTTTAAATCACCTTAATAGTAAAATAGATATTACTTTATTGTTATAATCACGGCTGTAAATGATTTTGTAGGCTGACTTTGTATATGATAAAATATAACCATATGAGCAATGTAAACAATCAAAAAATCACTGGCTTAAAAAATCTAGTTTCTCAACAAAAATATGTCTATTTGCCAAACATTATCTTTTATAAAAGTTGGCGTTTTTATTTATATTTAATCCTATTAACAATGTCAATAATTAATTTGCCATTAGCAATTGGCTATGACCTTAGTGGAGCTTATAGTAGACGTCCGATTACTTTACTGATTGCCATGAGTGTTATTGTTTCGATATATATGATTGTTGGGACAGTAGCGCGTAGAGTGAAAACAAGAAAATGGTCGAGGTCAGACGATATGGTCAAATCGCCCGAAAAACGTATTTTAGTTGGTTACCCAGTATCTGCGCTTGTACTATTAATATTGAATATTCTTGGCTATATTTATATATTATAAAATTACTAATTATCTTTGCTTATTATTTATGTTCTAAGCTTATGAATATTATAAAATCTTTGATTTTGTTGCAATATTAAATAATTAAATATATAATGTCAAACATTATGAACCGTCAGGTTCCTCTATTCGCAAACATTAGGACGACCTAACCAATAGCGAATCTATTATACAAGAATTAAATTTAACGGAGGAACTTATTTTGTTTTCGAAAAACAAAGCTAATGCAATCGACGGAAAAAATACACTAAAATATTATTGGCAAGAGATTAGAAAATATAAAACATCATTTTTTGTGTCGGCAGTTTCTATTCCACTAGCCTCGGTGATATTGGATACAATTGTGCCATATTATCTATCGTCGGTTATTGGATTAATCAGTTCGGGTGACGTGACTCAATCTAATAATCAATTGGTTAGGGTTGGTATATTGGCCGCTATAGGTGTCAGTTTTAATTTATTGGCTTATCAAACCGTGATCAGACATGAAGCAAAAGTCCGGAGCGGGATTGCGCATAGTGTTTTGGATAAACTGTTAAAAAAAGACCATAATTTCTTTGCAAATCAAAAGATTGGAGCTTTAACCGGTAAATTTATTGATTTTATAAATAGCCATGTAGAGATGCAGGATCTATTTTTGGGCAGTATTGCCCGCTTCATAGTAAATATTGGTTTAGGTATATTTTTAATTTGGCAGAAAGCTCCAATATTGGCTTTGATAGTCATTGCTTTAGTCGTCGGGTTGTTAGTACAAGTAAAAATATCGCGAAGATTGCGTAATGGACTGCGTCAACAAAGAAAAGAGTTGGTGTCCGAAGCAAACGGTCTGGCGGCTGATATAATAACAAACAATGTTACGGTAAAAACTTTTGCATCTGAAGATTCCGAACTTGCGATGTTAGATGATATAAACCTAAAATACCGTAAGGCATATACTAGGGATTTGCGTTGGACAAGTGTTGAAGGCTCAACAAGAATCTTGGTTATGCAGATAATCCAGATTGTAGCAATATTCATCATTGGCGGCCTATTGGTAAATAAACAGATTCAATTGGACATCGCCATCTTTACAATAGTTTATTTGCAAAGATTATCTACACAGTTGTTTGAGCTAGGCGAAATATTATTTGGATATGACAAGATAATGCTACGGGCTACGCCTATGACCGAGATATTAATGGATCCACCGAAGATAATTGACAAAGCGTCGGCAGAATTAGTTGTTAAAAACGGGTCTATCAAATTCAATAAAGTATTTTATGCTTACGAAGATTGCAAGGATCAGTTGGTTTTGAAGAATTTTTGTTTGGAAATTCCTGCTGGTCAAAAGGTTGGCTTGGTCGGCCCATCTGGTGCCGGAAAAACTACAGTGACTAGATTGTTATTACGTTTTGATGATTTAAATAGTGGTCAGATATTAATTGATGGAAAAGATATATCCAAAGTCACTCAATCAAGCCTAAGACGCTCAATATCATATGTGCCTCAAGAGCCATTACTATTTCATCGCAGCTTGCGTGAGAACATTGCCTATGGCAATCAACAGGCAAGTGATCATGATATTATTGAGGCTACAAAGCTAGCAAACGCATATGAGTTCATTAATAAATTACCAAATGGCATGGACACAATTGTTGGCGAGCGAGGAGTAAAACTTAGCGGTGGTCAGCGTCAACGAATTGCAATTGCCAGGGCAATTCTAAAAAATGCGCCAATATTAATACTTGATGAGGCTACTAGCGCCCTTGACAGTGAATCGGAGTCAATGATTCAAAAATCACTAAATACATTGATGGCAAATCGGACTAGCTTGGTAGTGGCACATCGTTTATCAACGATTGCTAGGCTAGACAGAATTATTATTTTGGATGAGGGTAGAGTTGTTGAAGACGGCAGCCACAAAGAACTGATTGCAAAAAATGGTTTGTATGCACAATTATGGAACCGCCAAAGTGGTGGGTTTATTGATGAAGATTTAATGGACTAAATACCGATTATGACAGACTAATTTGTTATAATTTAAGTAAAGGTAAAATAGATAAATATATAGAGCCTGTTGAAAAAAATAGAAGGGAAGTTATTATGATTAAACCAAAAAAACTAAATCCAGGTGACAAGGTTGCAATAGTAAGTCTTTCAAGTGGCGTGCTGGGTGAACCATTTGTTTCCCACGAAGTAATTTTGGGTGAAAAACGATTGAAAGAATTTGGGTTTAATTTTGAATATATGCCAAATGCCAAAAAAGGCAGAGAATATATAAAGGCTCATCCAGAAGCCAGAGCTGCTGATTTGAAGCAAGCTTTCCAGGATGATTCAATAAAAGCGGTTATTTGTGCTATTGGAGGCGATGACACGTATAGAACAATTCCATATCTTCTTGAAGACCCTGAATTTATTGATTCTGTACAAAAAAACCCGAAAATATTTTTAGGATATTCGGATACTACAAATAATCACCTGATGTTTTATAAATTAGGGCTTCAGACGTATTATGGGCAAGCATATTTAACCGACCTCGCAGAGCTGGCAAACGATATGCTGCCATATTCAAAAGAATGGTTTTCAGAGTTGCTGAATCCTGTCGCCGCGAAAGAAATTAAGCCGAGTTCGGTTTGGTACGAAGAGCGACAAGATTTTGGACCAGACCAAGTTGGTGTTGATAGAATTTCTCACAATGAAAGTCGTGGGTTCGAGGTATTGCGAGGTTCTGGCGTTGTCGAAGGCGAGCTGTTGGGCGGCTGCATCGAATGTCTGCATGATATCTTGGTTGGTGAAAGGTATCCTGACAAAAAAGATATGATGGAGAAATATGGAATTTTCCCATCTGCGGACAAATGGGTTGGCAAGATATTATTTGCTGAGACAAGTGAAGAAAAACCAACTCCTGACAAACTCCGGATAATGCTGATGGCACTGGAAAACGCCGGCGTATTTTCTGGTATAGCAGCTATTATTGTTGGTAAACCACAAGACGAAGTTTTCTATGAAGAATATAAACATGTTTGGCTAGAAATGACTGAAAAGTGGAAGATTCCAATTATGTACAATATAAATATTGGGCACGGGGCACCTCATTGCATTTTGCCATATGGCGGTCTAATTAAGGCTGATTTTGATAACGCAAAGTTGGTTCTTAAAGAGCCTTTGGTCGCTGATTTGACCGACTAATTATATAATCAAGCTGTTTTAATTGGCTAGCAAAAATAATAAAATTATCGTTGTCAATAAAGATACAATAGAACCAAGAACTATCATAATTTTGAATGATTTAGTTGAAAA
>CAZCIE010000048.1:0-4531 GCA_964498955.1 uncultured Saccharimonas sp. (SeqCode)
ACATACAAAACCAGCAGGAATAACACCGAAGCAAATTCGGGAGTTTCGTGTAAAACAACTACCAGAGGGCCTATCGGTAGGAAGCACGATCGACGTAACTTGTTTTGAGCTAGGTGACATCGTTGATGTTACTGGCACCAGCAAGGGTAAAGGTTTTGCAGGTACTGTAAAACGACATAATTTTATTACTAGCCGACACACCCATGGTGGTTTCGGTGATGTTCGTAAAGTTGGTTCAATCGGATCAATGTATCCACAAAAGGTTTTCAAGGGTAAACGAATGGCTGGACGTATGGGTCATGACCAAGTAACCGTAAAAAACCTAGTTGTGTCATATATTGATCCCGTCGATAACCTTATTGGTGTTCGTGGCGCTGTTCCAGGTCCTAAAAAAGGCCTAATAATTATCGGAGGAAAAGCATAATGACTGACAATATTAAAACTACAGTTTCTTCTAGTCTTCCAAGTGAAGTGTTTTCTTGTGATGTTAAAAACCACGAACTGTTAAAACTTGCCTATGATAGCTATTTGGCTAACGCCCGAAATGCTCACCCAAATTCTAAAAACCGTGGTGATGTAAGTGGTGGTGGACGCAAGCCATGGAAGCAAAAGGGCACAGGTCGTGCTCGATTTGGTTCATCTCGTAACCCTATTTGGAAAGGCGGCGGTGTTGCTTTTGGTCCACAAGGTAATGAAAATCATACATTGCGAGTTCCTGTTGCTAGTAAGCGTGTAGCTATTAGACAAGCACTGTCACTGGCCAACAAAGATGGCAAAATTACAGTTATCGACACATTTGCTTGCCCAGAAGGCAAAGTCAAAGAAACAATGGCGCTGTTTGCTAAAAACAAGATTGATGCAAAAGCCAGAGTGTTATTAGTCGTAAGTGCAAAAGACAAACTAGTAATTCGTGCTACTGATAATGTAAGGCAAGTCAAAGTCGTAAGACCAACTTACTTGAACGTATTTGATATCTTGAACGCTGACCGAATTTTAATCAGTAAAAAGTCAGTTCCAATGATTGCCGACTGGTTAGTCAAGAAAGTGGAGGCATAATATGACACAAAATATTAGCGTATATCCACTATCTAACGAAAAAGCCTACAGGCAGTCAATTAATAATGTTTATATCTTTAGCGCGCCTGTTGACGCCAACAAACAACAGATCGCAGACGCAATTGAAGAGCAGTTTAAAGTAAGTGTTGTTGGTATCAAGACTTTAGTTCAATTTGGAAAAACAATCAGTGCCTCAAGAGGCAAGCGTGCTCGACCAGGAATGGCTTCTCGTAAAGATACGAAAAAAGCTTATGTGACTTTAGCAAAAGGTGACAGTATTAAGGTTTTTGATGAACCAAAAGACGCCAAAAAAGACGCTAAGGCTGCCAAAAAGGAGAAAAAGTAATGGCTATTAAACAATTTAACCCAACAACTCCTGCTCAACGTGGTATGACAACCCAAGATTTTAGCGATATTACAACTAATAAGCCACTAAAAAGTCTTATCAAAAGTAAAAAGCAGAATGCTGGACGAAACAACACCGGCCGAATCACTGTTCGTCACCAAGGTGGTGGCGTAAAGCGTCATTATCGATTGCTAGACCATAATCTGGCTGCTGGTTTGACGGCAACTATTGAACAGATTGAATATGACCCAAATCGTAGTGCTCGAATTGCACGTGTCAAAGATCAGTATGGAATATATCACTATGTTCTAGCTGATACTTCTATGATCGTCGGAAAAGTTATTTCTAGCGGTGCTGATGCTGTATTTGAATCAAGTAATCGAATGCCACTAGCTAATATCCCAGTAGGTGCTCAAATATATGCAATAGAGATTACGCCTGGCAAGGGCGCTCAAATGGTACGATCAGCTGGCGCGAAAGCTCAGTTAATGGCCAAAGAGGGCGATTATGTCCAGGTAAGACTACCATCAGGTGAAGTTCGACGAATTCGACAAGAAGCAACAGCTGCTGTCGGTGTCGTAGGTAATTTGCAGCATCAAAACGTTAAAATTGGCTCTGCTGGACGGAATCGTCATAAAAGCATTAGGCCAGCAGTGCGCGGTGTCGTTATGAATGCATGTGATCACCCTCACGGTGGTGGTGACGGTGGACGACATGGTTCAGGCCGACCTCCAGTTTCTCCATGGGGCCAATTAGCTTTAGGATATCGTACTAGACGTCGTAAAGATGTTGCTAAGTTAATAATTAAGACTCGCCATGAAGCGAAGAGGAAGAAGTAATTATGAGTCGTTCACTTAAAAAAGGACCATATGTCGATTTCAAACTTGCAAAAAAGATTGCTGCGCTTGGAATGGATGACCGAACAATTATTAAGACATGGGCCCGAGCAAGCTCGATTAGTCCAGAAATGGTTGGTCGAACTGTGGCTGTCCACAACGGTAAAATGCATATTCCAGTGTTACTAACTGAAAACATGGTTGGCCATAAACTTGGTGAGTTTAGTCCTACCCGTAAGTTCCGTAAACACGGTGGCAAGGATAAAAAGTAATGAGTGATATTATTACAATTCGTTCATATGCTAAAAACATCGATCAGGCACCACGCAAAGTGTCATTGGTTGCAAGTCTAGTGCGTCGTCGGACAGTTGTTGACGCATTGGTTATATTGTCGCATGTTCCAAAACGAGCAGCTTTGCCTGTTATCAAAGCCATTGAAAGTGCAAAGGCGAATGCTGTCAATAATCACAATATTGACAGTAAAACACTGAAGATACTCACTCTATCTGTTACGACAGGTGATCGGATTAAACGGTTCAAGCCTGCCAGTAAGGGTCGAGCATTACCTTTCCAGAAAAAATCATCGAATATCTTAGTCGAGCTAATTGGCACCGAAAAGCCGAAAAAAGTAGTTGCTAAAGCAGTAGAGAAGGAGAAAAAGTAATGGGACAAAAAGTAAATCCAATTAGTTTTAGACTTCAGGTTACAAAAAACTGGAGCTCTCGCTGGTTCGCTGGAAAAAAAGACTTTGCTAAATGGCTAGTCGAAGATGTAAAAATTCGAGAATTGATTGAAAAACGATTTGCAAGTCGTCCAACTATTGATCGTATTGAGATTGAGCGTTCAGCAAATCTAATAACAATTACAATTCATACTGCAAAAGCCGGTGTTGTCATTGGCCGTGGCGGTGTTGGCGTAACTGAACTTAAAGCTGCAATTGAACAGATTGTAAATTTACCAACTAGGCTGAATATAGAAGAAGTAAAGAGACCAGAACTATCTGCAAAATTAGTTGCTGAAAACATTGCTCGTCAATTGGAACGACGAATTAATTTCCGCCGAGCAACCAAGATGACTGCACAATCAACCATGAATGCCGGGGCTAAAGGCATCCGCATACAAGTTGCTGGACGTTTGAATAATGCTGAAATGGCTCGATCTGAAAGAGTAATTGAAGGCTCAGTTCCACTTCATACCCTACGTGCTGATATTGATTTTCATATAGCTCGTGCACAAATGCCAGGTGCTGGTATTGTCGGTGTTAAGGTTTGGATTTATAAGGGCGAAAGGGTTTAATATATGTTATTACCAAAGAAAACAGCACATCGTAAGGTTCGAAAAGGCAAGAATAATGGTGTCGCAACACGTGGCCAATATGTTGCATTTGGTGACTTTGGTTTGCAATCTCAGGAAAATGAATGTATTACCGGACGCCAGATAGAGGCAGCTCGTCAAGCGATTACTCACCATGTTCAGCGTGGTGGCAAGATCTGGATCAGGATATTTCCACATACACCAGTCACCCGTAAACCACTTGATGTCAAGATGGGCAGCGGTAAAGGTAATCCAGAGTTTTTTGTTGCAAAAGTCAAAGCCGGTACGGTTATGTTCGAGATGAAGGGTGTCGACGAAGCTACGGCTCGTGAGGCTTTGCGTCTAGCTGGACACAAATTACCAGTAAAAACTAAGTTCGTCATGAAGGAGCAAATATAATGGTTGGTAAAAAAGTCACAAAAGTTACTGCAAAGACAGCAGTTGAGGTGAAAACCATTGACGCTCTAAAAGCCGAACTTGCCACTAAGCAAAGCGATTTATTAGAAGCTAAAAGAGGTCACAGACAAGGCGAATTAGCCAACACTTGTGTCCTGCGTTCAACACGTAAAGAAATAGCTCGACTATTCACTGCTATTAAGGCAATGACAATGGCAAGCGAAAAGGAGAATAAATAATATGACCAAGACATTGACAGGCATTGTATCTTCGGATGCAGCCAATAAAACTATCACAGTCACTGTTACTAGTCGTGAGACACACCCATTATATGGCAAACAATACACAGTAACCCGAAAGTATATGGCCCATGATGAGGAAAATATTGCAAAAAAAGGCGATAAAGTTGTAATTTCTGAGGCTCGTAAAGTTTCAAAGAGGAAATCTTTCAAGCTTGACAGCGTTATTGAAAAAGCCCGTGGAACAATTGAACTCAAAGAAGAAGTTCTAGAGGTTGAGGTTTAATATGATACAACAAGAATCAAAATTAAAAGTTGCTGACAACTCGGGCGCCAAAGAAATT
>CAZCIE010000049.1:0-4393 GCA_964498955.1 uncultured Saccharimonas sp. (SeqCode)
CAGTAGCATTTGCCAGTTCGCCAATTGGTATCTGTGATCCGTCAATAACATCGTCTGATTCGTCAATAACAATATCTTCGACCTCGGCAAGTTCTGGTTTGCTTTGTAAGTTTTTAGCTATTGGAATCATAGCTGCAGCTGATAATGCAATTAAGGCTTTGTTAGTTGTTACTATTACCAGTTTCTTGTTGCTTGTTTCGGCCATCCTTGACAATAAGCGCAAATTAACTGCACTTTGCAATATGCCCGTTCGTTTTGGCGGAACCAACGCAACGATTCGCTCTTTACCGGCTTTTATTTTGCCGATAATTGCAGTTATGTCGTCTTCTATATCGATATAAATTACGTCTTTGTTTGAACTCATATTCGAAGTATCCTATTAAGTTTTTCTTTGATAGTATCACTACCGCTACTCCCAATAATTGTATCATAGCCAACCCTCAGCAGTCCCATTGCTGTAATAAACGTATGGTCACTCGCAAGACCTGTTGTATCATCAATACCGACAATGTCTGATGGCTTGATTAATTGGACTGTAGGTTTGCGCGTAAATGGTAGATCTTTGTGCCAACTTTGTTCCTTAAGCGCTGCAACAAGTTTATTCAAGCTTGACCCACCACCACAAAGCAAAATACGATTTGGTAAATGATCAGCCGCATCAAATTCACTTAAAGCAAGCTCTACGCCAGATATCCAAACTTCAAGGGTTTTATCAATTGCCTCGTTTACTTTCCCAGCAACAGTCGGCTTGATATCATCGCCTTCGATGTTGACCTTTAACTTTTCGGCATCATCATATGATATGTCTAATTCGCTCGAAATTGTTTTTGTAAAGCTGCGACCACCGATACCAAACATCCTGGTACCTTCAACGCCACCATCGTTAACTACGGCAATGTCAGTTGTGCCACCACCAATGTCTGCAAGTATTGCCGTAAAATTACTGTCAGCGTCACTACCAAGAACACTTCGGCTAACAGCAAATGGCTCAGCCGCAACGGCCAGCAATTCAAGTGACAGTTCTTCGGCAACTTTTTCGAGTGCGCCTATATGGACCATCGGTGCAAAAGCAGTATAAATTTGGACAGCAACATCTCGCCCCTGAAAACCAATCGGGTTCGCTACCTTGTAGCCATCAATATGAATACTAACCAAGGCACTATTAACCAGCTTTATCTCGACATCTGGGTTGCCGGTCTCGAGGGCAATTTGTTTTTGCGCCTTAACCTGAGATCGCTCTTGGACTTTGTCAATAATAAATTCGACTTCGCGCGTATCAAGTGGCCGATCAGGCTGAGGCCGTCGATATTTAATCGTATTTGTTACACCCTTGACCAGTTCACCAGCGATGCCAATAATGACACGTTTTGCCTGCAAACCCGCCATTGACTCGGCATCACTTAAGGCTAATTCGCAGTTTCGGACTACGCCAGAAATATCCGATATGGCGCCAGCATACATGTCACTTAGCTGCTGGTGAGATTTGCCAACACCAACAATCTGCAATTTATCATCATCTAATTTTGCAATTAGGGCTTTTATGTACTCAGTACCGATATCAAGCGCCACAATATAATCATTGGGGTCGCTTTTTTTATAATTTTTAAGTAATTTACCAAATACCATAAGTATCTTTATTATACACCACTACGACCATAGAATTAAGAGATTTTGAGCACAATCGCAAGCAGAGCCATTCGAACATACATGCCATTTTCGACTTGGTCAAAATACTTTGCTCTTGGATCATTATCAATTTCGGTTGATATCTCGTCAACACGTGGCAATGGGTGCATAATTATCATATCTTTTTTAGCATTTTTCATCATTTTTTTATCTAATACAAAGCAACCTTTGTGCTTTTCATACTCTTTTTCGCTTGCAAATCGCTCTTTTTGAATTCGAGTCATATACAATACATCACAGCTAGAAATTGCTTCAGCAAGATTATCTGATTCCGTATATTTGATGCCTGATTTTTCCATTAGTTCAATTGATTCAAGTGGCACACATAATTCTTTTGGAGAGATAAGTTGAATTTTTACATCACCAAATTTAACCAAAAGCTTTATCAGCGAATGTACCGTTCTTCCATTTTTCAGATCTCCAACCAAGGCAATATTTATACCGCTAGTCCCATTTTTTTCTTTTCTAATAGTGTACAAGTCAAGTAGTGCTTGGGTCGGATGTTCACCTGGGCCATCACCCGCGTTAATAACTGGGATATTTGCAGAATCTGCAGCAATTTTTGCCGACCCAACTTCAGGATGACGAATTACTACAACATCACAATATCTTTCAATGGTCTTTATAGTGTCAGCAAGCGTCTCGCCTTTTGATATAGAAGAAAAAACGAATCCCGTTGTCGAGATTACTGATCCACCAAGTCGCAGCATAGCTGCTTCAAAAGAAAACCTTGTCCGGGTCGATGGTTCAAAAAAAAGAGACGCCATTACCTTGTGTCTCAATTTGTCCGGATAAATATTATTTTTTACATCATTCTCCATACGGGAAGCCCGCCGAAAAATCTCTTCGATGTCTGCTTTGCTTAACTGATCTATTGAAATTATATCTTTATTTATCATCTTTACCCCTAACTATCATAAACTATCATTACACCCCTAACAATAGCCTAATCGTTGTATTAATAGCTAAATACGCAATATTATTTACGTTTAGATTATTTATATATCATGTACATTTACCCACAAAACAAACCCTATGCGATAACAGCATATACTATTAATCTGTGGTCAAGAGTACTTCTGTCAGCAGTCCATTCACCAGTGCAAGTTATTATGTTTACTCCTTGTTTAGCGTCGCCATACGGTATTAGTGTTTTATTCATATCAACATCCTTAAGTGGAATAACCTCTGTATGGACAATTTTGTAGCTAAACTCTACTCCATCACCCCTTTCTATTGTTATTTGGTCACCGACTTTCAAATCAATTAATTGTCCGAACAAACCGAAATAAGTCCCGGATTCTGACGAATGGCCATCAATTAACATTGCACCGTCTTGCCCAGGTTTGCTACTACCCGTGTACCAACCTGCATCATCACCCATTGGTGCCTGTAAACTGTTGTCACTATTTAAACCCATAGGCATAATTTTTGCCGCTACTTGAATTTTTTTTATATAAATCGCTTTTGGTGCATCTGGTTCTACTTCATATTTATTAGTTGCTACATTTGATACTTTTTCATTTACCACATCATTTTTTGTTGATTGGATAATCATATCGTTTGGAGCAGAAGTTTTATTATTTGGCGTAACTACAGATTTAGAAAGTACTTGCGCTAAATTATTATTTGTTTGCCAGGTAGTGAAGCTAACATAGCCCGTGGCACTAAATGTTAATATTGCAAATAAACCTAATGATAGGTTATAAATCTTTTTCTTATGTGAATGGAGCTGTGATTTTACTTTGGTGAATTTCTTTACCCGATTTTTTATTTCCTTCTCAAGAACTTTTTCAACTAATTTAGTCCTTTCGGTTGGACGGCTAGGTGGTTTTGGTAATGCAAACCTATCTTTTTTCTCAATAACCGGATAATTTTTAGTTAAGTAGTTCTCGTCGTGTAGTTTAACAGGTTTTTCTGGACGAACAATTTCCTGTATTAAGACATTCTTATTAGTACTTGTTGGCCTTTTAACTATTTTAGAATCATGATGTGTAATAATTCTTGAATCCCATATCCGTTCAAACTGAGATTTAGGCGTATCAACGACGTGCTTCCTTGCGTCTGATATAGTTCGAAATGGTTCAAATTTAATACCTTCTCGTGGCGATACACGTATCTTGCCTCTTGAATTATTGTAATTATTTTCCATTTTTATATTTTCAGATTATTCTTCTAATAATCAGCTAGGCATCACTATGCCTAACTGAAATATTATCTATATTATTAGTGTGCTATTTATTTTTGCCTAATTGTCGGCGGACAACAAGGACAAAAATAACCGACAAAAATCCAAGCATTGCTACAGTGATTGGATTTGCAGTAATTATCTTTTGGATCACTGTGTTTGGAGCAGTTATTGTAGTTGCAGGCGTTGCAGTTGTGGTTGTTGTTGGAGTTACAGCCAACTCAACCACACAAGCGGCAGGCCCGTTCTGGAAAATTCCGGATTCACCATCTCCACCATATTGTATACAATGCCCATTTGCATTTATGCCAGCTAGGTTCACAGTTGTTGTCCCGTCGATTATATGACTAGTCCCAAGCCTTGCGTTACCAAGTAAAGTAATATTGGGAACAGTAAAAACTGTTGCTTTGGATCTACCAAAAAATGTAATTTGATCTGACAAAAACGTCCCAGCGACAGCAGGTGGGTCAATTGTAATCTTGTTACTGAATGTCACATTGTCAGCACCTGCAATAGCTA